>JAUIDM010000154.1 GCA_030428915.1 Alphaproteobacteria bacterium
CCCCCGCCGCATTTCACATCGCCGGACCCAGGGAGGAGGAGGGGTCGGGCGCATCGTCTGGGACCTTCAAGGTCCGATCCTCGCGGCGGCATCAGGGAGGAGGCGCCGCCGCTCGATCCGCAGTCCCAGGGAGGAGGAAGGACTGCGGAAAAAAGTTACTTGCCGTAAGCCGCTTCCAGCGCAATCGCGTCGATCGCGGAGCGGTGCAGGCCAAGATCGTTCAGCTCGCGGTCGCTCAGGACCGACAGTTCCCGCACCGTCTGGCGGTACATGCGGTAGCGCTGGCGGCTGTCGCGGAGCGCGGTGAGGAACGCGGCGATCCGGTCTACAAGACCGATATGGGCGCCACGGGTTGCAGTTGAGTAAGCCATTTTTCTTGTCTCATCTTTCGGTTCGTTGGCACCGTCACTGGCGCCGTTGCCGATAACATGGACCCGTTGCTGCAGCTGCACAATACCCTATGCAAACAATGCTGCTATGCAGAAAATGCATGACCCATCACGGCGATTTTACCTTCCCTCACGGCAACTTATGGCAAGTGCCAATATTGCGCCAAAGCCACCCTTGTTCCTGCCGCGAAAGACGTCACATTGGGGTCGAACAGGAGGACCGACATAATGCCCCCCACCCGCGATACCGTTCTGGCCGCCTTGTCCCGACTGACGTTGCCGGATGGCGGTGATCTCGTCTCACGCGATCTGGTGCGGGCGCTGACAGTCGAGGATGGGAGCGTGCGCTTCGTGATCGAGGCGCCTGATCCGGAGCTTGCAAAGCGGATGGAACCGTTGCGGCAGGCGGCGGAGGCCGCGGTCCGGGCGTTGCCCGGCGTGGCCACTGTGTCCGCCGTGCTGACCGCGCATGGTCCTGCCGCGAAGCCCGCGCCACCCTCGCTGAAGATCGGCGGCCACCCGACACCGCAGGCAGGGCCCGCAAAGATCGCGGGCGTCGACCGCATTCTTGCCGTGGCCTCGGGCAAAGGGGGTGTGGGCAAATCCACCGTCTCATCGAATCTCGCCGTGGCGCTCGCGCGTCAGGGCCGCCGCGTCGGACTTCTAGACGCGGACATATATGGCCCCTCGCAACCGCGCATGATGGGGTTGTCGAAGCGCCCGGCCTCGCCTGACGGCAAGACGATCATCCCCCTCAAGGCTCATGGGGTCACGTTCATGTCCATTGGTCTGATGCTGAAAGAGGATGAGGCCGTTGTCTGGCGCGGGCCGATGCTGATGGGCGCTTTGCAGCAGATGCTGGGGCAGGTGGCCTGGGGGGAGCTTGACGTTCTCATCGTTGATCTGCCGCCGGGCACCGGCGATGTGCAGCTGACGCTCTGTCAGCGCAGTCATGTGACCGGTGCGCTGATCGTCTCGACCCCGCAGGACGTGGCGCTTCTCGATGCCCGGCGCGCCATCGACATGTTCGGCAAGCTGAAAACGCCGATCCTTGGCCTTATCGAGAACATGTCGACCTATATCTGCCCGGGTTGCGGGCATGAGGCGCATATCTTCGGTCATGGCGGTGTCGCGGCCGAGGCGAAGAAGCTGGGCGTGCCGTTTCTGGGAGAGATTCCTCTCAGCCTCGACATCCGGCTGGCGGGCGATACCGGGACGCCGATCGCCTCGGGCGAGGGGCCGGTGTCGGATGCCTATGCCCGTCTCGCGCAGCGGCTTGTGGCCGGTGGAATGGCCTGAGGCGGGATTTCACGGGATTGGTTGCTGATCCACGGGAATGCGTGGGAGCGACTGACCGAATCTCAGCGTCATGTCGAATCAACAGTCGAAAAATTGCAGTTTTTTCACTGATTCAGGCCTTAACTGGCCCATTCAGTCGGCATAAACACCTCGTGTCCAGAAGTTTCCCGAAATTTTTTGGGATTGTATGGGATCAAGCCCGAAGGCTAAGCATCCTCTATATATAGCGTCTACATGGATTAGATTCTCTATACTGTGGAAGATTCATCCTCAATACACTACTAATCGTTGCGTTGCAGCATCCTTCGGCGCAACTTCTAGTGTCTTTTCAAGCAAGTTTTTACTTGCGTCCCATGAATTCCCATGGCATCCCTAATACACCGATGAGGACGGGCTCAAGGGCATCAAGACCCAAAAGGCGAAAGTCAGGTTTCATACAGGCACCCGCTTTCATCGAACCAAAGATCCGGCGCGTGAGCGAGCAGACATCCCCCCAGGTGGCATGCGTAGCCGGACAACCCAGTGATGGGACGAGGGCGGCGGATTGGGCAGTGGCAGCAGCCCAATCCGCCGTTGTCGTTTCAGGGGCATCAAGGCGGATTTCGGGGGGAGGGGACAGGTTAAGGAGTGCGGGCCCTTGGCACGCAGGTTCAGAGGATCGGATACGTTCAAGGTGGACGCGAAAGGTCGCGTGTCCATCCCCGCGCCGTTCCGCCGCGTGATCGAAGCCTCCGACCCCGACTGGACCGAAGGTCTGCGTCCCAACATCGTCATCGTCTACGGACCGGAAAGCCAGGATTGGCTCGATGTCTTCTCGATGGAAGCGATCCACGAGATGGACGAGCAGATCGGTCTGATGCAGCGTGGCTCGCCCGAACGCCTGATGATCGAGGAATTGATGTACGGCCAGTCCTTCGAGGCCCAGATCGACGATGACGGCCGCCTGACAATCCCGCAGAAATACCGCGACAAGATCGGGCTGAAAAACGAGGCGTTCTTCATTTCAGCCGGTGACTATTTCCGCATCTGGAATCCCGAGGCTTATGAGGCAAAAGCCGCACGGCGGAGCGCCAAGCGCGCCGATCAATATCCCGAGGACTTCGACCCAAGAAGTCTCCTGCCATCCCTGCCGAAAGGATAGACGATGGCCGCTGCCGCTGCCCGCATATCCGGCGCCCCCCATATCCCGGTCTTGCTGCGGCCGCTCCTAGAGGCGGTCGCGCCTGTCTCTGGCACATGGATCGACGGAACGTTCGGTGCCGGGGGCTATGCGCGCGGTCTGCTTGAAGCTGGCGCGAACAAGGTCATCGGCATCGACCGTGATCCGATGGTGTTTCGCATGGCCGCTGACTGGGCTGGGCAATACGGGGAGCGGCTGCGGCTGGTTCAGGGCACCTTTTCCGACATGGACGGGCTGGCCGGGGAAGCCGTAGACGGTGTTGTTCTCGACCTGGGCGTGTCGTCGATGCAGCTTGATCAGGCAGAGCGGGGCTTTTCCTTTCAGAAGGACGGTCCCCTAGACATGCGGATGGGTGATACGGGCCCGACCGCCGCCGACCTGGTAAACAATGCATCAGAGAGCGACCTTGCCGATATTCTTTATCACTATGGCGAGGAGCGTGCATCGCGCCGGATCGCACGTGCGATCGTCGCGGCGCGGCCTTTCGTGACAACCTTGCAACTGGTTCAGGTGATTGAACGCAGCCTGCCACGCCAGAAGCCAGGGCAGAGCCATCCCGCCACACGCAGCTTTCAGGCAATCCGCATCGCGGTAAACGACGAATTCGGCCAGCTCGCTGAAGGGCTGGAAGCTGCCGAACGGGCCCTCAAGCCCGGCGGGCAGCTTGCGGTCGTAAGTTTCCATTCTCTGGAGGACCGGATCGTCAAACGCTTCTTTCAGCTTCGATCGGGCGGAGACGGGCAGGGCAGCCGCTATGCCCCCGCCCGAGAGCAGGTCGATCCGACCTTCACGCAGAAGACGCGCAAGGCCGTCGGGCCTGACGATGAGGAACTGAACCAGAACCCCCGCGCGCGCTCCGCCAAGCTGCGCGTCGGCATCCGCACCGAAGCGCAAGCCGGTCCCCTGGACCGGTCGGCTCTCGGCCTTCCGAAACTCGCGCTTGAAGGAACGAACTGATGCGCGGCCTGATCGTTGTCTTTACCGCTGCCGCCGTCATGGCGCTTGCTTTCTGGGCCTACCGCGAGAACTATCGCACGCAGGCCGAATTGGCCGAGGTGCGCCAGCTTCAGCGCGAGATCGGGCAGCTTCGCGAAAGCCTTGGCGTCCTTAGGGCCGAATGGGCTTATCTCAACCGTCCCGATCGGTTGCGCGAACTTGCAGACATCAACTTTGAACGCCTCGGTCTTCTGCCGCTGGAGCCGCGCCAGTTCGGCGGGGTGTCCGAAGTGCGGTATCCCGCCGTTGCACTGCCACCGATTACCGACCCTGTTGAAACCGTTGCGACCGGGGAGGCAAGTGAATGACGCGCACGCCACTCCGCCCGCTTGCCCGCATTCTCTCTGCACGCGAAAAGGGTGAGAACCCGGACGCCATCGAACGTGAGAACATCCGCCTTCGGCATGAGGCGATGCGCGACAAGGCCCGGGTCAGGGCCGAGGGCCGGCTGCTTCTGCTCGGCATCGCGTTCCTCGCGGCCTTCATCACCGTCGGTGCCCGAATGGGGGTTCTTGCCTCGACTGAACCGGCGGAACCGCAAACCGCCGCGACGGGTGCCTCCATCATCGCGCAGCGGGCGGACATCACCGACCGTCAGGGACGGATACTGGCCACGAACCTGGTTACCCATTCGCTCTATGCTCAGCCGCAGCTTATGGTCGACCCGGAGCGCGCGGCTTCGGAACTGGCTGCCATCTTTCCCGATCTTCAAGAGGAAAGGCTGAAGGCCGATTTTACCGGGAAGCGCAAGTTCCTGTGGGTAAAGAAGAAAATCTCTCCCGAGCAGATGCAGCTTGTGCACGAGATTGGCGATCCCGGCCTTCTCTTCGGCCCGCGTGAGATGCGGCTTTATCCTAACGGCGCGATTGCGGCCCATGTCCTCGGCGGAGCGAGTTTTGGTCGGGAAGGGGTGCATTCAGCCGAAGTTGTGGGAACCGCGGGCGTCGAGAAAACCTTCGATGGCTGGCTCCGCGATCCTGCCAACGGGGGGGCGCCGCTTCAGCTTTCGCTCGATTTGACCATCCAGTCGACCGTTGAGGATGTGCTTTACGGCGGCATGAAGCTGATGAACGCCAAGGGCGCGACGGCGGTTCTGATGGATGTTCATTCCGGCGAGGTGGTGGCGCTAGCCTCTCTGCCGGATTTCGACCCGAATACACGGCCCGCGCGGCCTCTGAAGGGCGACCCGTCGGACAGCCCGCTCTTCAACCGAGCGGTGCAGGGCGTCTATGAGCTTGGCTCCACCTTCAAGATATTCGCGGTGGCACAGGCGCTGGAGCTGGGTCTCGTCAATTCATCGACGATGGTCGAGACCAAGGGGCCTATGATCTGGGGCCGGTTCAAGATCCGCGATTTCCACAATTATGGGCCGCAGTTGTCGGTCACTGATGTTATCGTGAAATCTTCAAATATCGGCACGGCACATATCGCTCAGGCGATCGGCGGGGTTCGTCAGCAGGAATTCCTGAAGGCGCTGGGCATGTTCGACCCGACCGCGATTGAACTGGTGGAGGCGCCCACCGGCAAGCCGCTGCGCCCCGCGAAATGGCCCGAGATCACGACGCTGACAGTGTCCTACGGTCACGGCATTGCGGCCAGCCCGCTACACCTTGCAGCTGCTTATGCCTCGCTTCTGAACGGGGGCACGCGGATCACGCCGACCATTCTGAAACGCGACAAGGTCGACACCGGTGCGCGGCTTGTCTCCGAGGCGACATCGGCCACGATCCGGGACATGCTGCGTCAGGTCGTTGTGCGCGGCACCGCAAGTTTTGGCGAGGTGCCGGGCTATTCAGTCGGTGGCAAGACAGGGACGGCGGACAAACCCTTGGCGAATGGGAAGGGTTACCATAAGGACAAGGTCATTGCGACTTTTGCCTCCGTCTTCCCGTCCAACGATCCGAAGTATGTATTGGTCGTGACACTCGACGAGCCGGTTGAAACGTCGGGCACCGAACCGCGTCGTACCGCGGGCTGGACGGCGGTTCCTGTGGGGGCCGAGATCATCCGCCGCGCCGCGCCGCTTCTTGGGCTCAGACCCGAGCTTGAACCTGTGGCGGAGGCCGGGGTAATACGCGTCCGCAACTGAGGGCAGATATGTGGCGGGGACGAATTTCATGGCCGAGACCAAATCGCTGGGTGAACTTGGCCTGACCGCTCAGGGCGGGCGCGAGGCGCGCATCACCGGTCTTTCGGTCGACAGTCGCCAGGTGAAGGAGGGGCATCTCTTCGCCGCTCTTCCCGGAAGCCGCATGCATGGCGCTGAATTCATTCAGTATGCCCTGCGCATGGGCGCGGCTGCGATCCTCACCGACCGCGAGGGGGCGGAGATCGCGAAGCCGGAACTCGCTGTGTCCGAGGCGGCCTTGATCGTCACCGAGGATCCGCGACAAACCCTGGCCTACACCGCCGCGCTCTGGTTCGAACGCCAGCCCGAAACAGTCGTTGCGGTCACTGGCACGTCAGGCAAAACCTCGGTCGCGAGTTTCACGCGGCAGATCTGGCAGGCACTTGGGCGGGTTTCCGCCAATCTCGGCACGATGGGGGTGGTGGGCGATTTCACGGCGCCGCTTGCCCACACGACGCCGGAGCCGATCACGCTTCACCGCATCCTGCGCGACATGGCAGATGCCGGTGTCACTCATGCGGCGATGGAGGCATCATCGCACGGACTGAATCAGGGGCGCCTCGACGGGGTGCGACTGGACGCGGCTGCATTCACGAATTTCAGCCAGGACCATCTCGATTACCACGCAGATTTCGATGAGTATTTCGCTGCCAAGGCAGGTCTCTTTGCCCGTGTCCTGCCAGAAGAGGGTACGGCCGTCATCAATATCGACGATCCACGCGGCCGCGAGATGCTGGAGATCGCGCGCCATCGTGGCCAGCGTTTGCTGACCATAGGCCGCAATCCCGTTGCCGACCTCTGCATCACATCGCAGCGCTTCGACGCGACCGGGCAGGATCTGCGCTTCACGTTCGACGGCAAGCCGCATCTGGTACGTCTGGCGCTGATCGGCGGTTTTCAGGCCGAAAACGTTCTGGCCGCCGCAGGGCTTGTCATGGCGGCTGGGGAAGAGCCTGATGCCGTCATCAATGCGTTGCCCGGCCTGATCACCGTGCGCGGCCGGATGGAACTGGCTGCCAAGCGCGATAACGGTGCGACGGTCTTTGTCGATTACTCGCATAAGCCGGGCGCTCTGGCCTCCGCCCTGCAATCGCTGCGCCCCCATGTGATGGGCCGAATCGTCGTTGTCTTCGGTGCGGGGGGCGACCGCGACCGGCTGAAGCGGCCCCTGATGGGAGAGGCGGCAGCGGCATTCGCCGATGTCGTCATCGTTACCGACGACAACCCCCGCAGCGAGGATCCAGCTGCCATCCGCGCCGAGGTCCTCGCGGGCTGCCCGGAGGCAACCGAAGTCGGTGATCGGGCCGAGGCGATCTTGCGCGGTGTCGATGCGCTGCAGCCGGGTGATGCGCTTCTGATCGCGGGGAAGGGGCATGAGACTGGTCAGATCGTCGGCAGCGATGTCTATCCCTTTGATGATGCTGAACAGGCCTCAGTTGCCGTTGCCGCATTGGAGGGTCGCATCTGATGGGCGCGCTCTGGACATCGGCCGAGGTCGGGGCGGCCACGGGCGGCCGCGCGATGAAAGCGTTCGAGGCGACGGGCATCTCCATCGACACCCGCTCGATCCGGCCCGGCGACCTTTTCCTCGCGCTGAAAGACGTGCGTGACGGACATGATTTCGTCGCCGATGCGCTCAAAAAGGGCGCGGCAGGCGCATTGGTGTCCCGCATCCCCGAAGGCTGTTCCGAGACTGATCCGCTGCTGATTGTGCCGGATGTTCTTGAAGCGCTGACCGCGCTCGGCGCGGCTGGACGGGCAAGGAGTGCGGCGCGCGTGATTGCGGTGACCGGGTCGGTCGGCAAGACCTCTACCAAGGAAATGCTGCGCGATGTGCTGGCCGGGCAGGGAAGAGTCCACGCCGCCGAGGCGAGCTTCAACAACCATTGGGGCGTTCCGATCACGCTGGCCCGGCTGCCTGCGGACGCCGAATTTGCCGTGATAGAGATCGGCATGAACCACCCTGGGGAAATAGCGCCCCTCGCACGTCTCGCGCGGCCGCATGTGGCGATGATCACCACCATCGCACCAGCGCATCTGGAGGCGTTCGAGAATATCGAGGGGATCGCCCGAGAAAAGGCGTCGATTTTTGAAGGGTTGGAACCGGATGGTATCGCCGTCGTGCCGACCGGCCTCGACGTGACTCCGATTTTGGCAGACGCCGCCGCGAGGGCCGCGCGCGTGATCCGTTTCGGCCCAACGCCGGACAGCGACTACCGGCTGGAAGAGGTCAAGCTGGCGCAGGACACGACGATCGTGCGGGCCACACGGTCCGGTGATCCGGTTCTGTTCAAGGTCCAGTCGGCCGGCCGTCATTTCGCCACCAATGCACTCGGTGTGCTGGCCGTGGCCGATGCCGTCGGCGCTGATCCCGCCGTTGCCGCCTGCGATATCGGGCAGTGGCGCCCGCCTGCGGGGCGGGGGCAGCGCGAGCGCATCTATCTCGATATCGTCGACGAAGCGCTGAGCTTCGATCTGATTGACGACGCGTTCAACGCCAATCCCGCTTCGATGGCCGCCGCGCTGGAACTGCTCGGCGTGACCGAACCCCGCGACGGGATCGGCCGCATCCTCGAAGGCCGCCGCGTCGCGGTCTTGGGCGACATGCTGGAGCTGGGTCCGGAAGAGGGTGCATTGCACGCAGCCGTCGCCGACCATCCGGCGATGGCACGGCTTCACCTCATCCATTGCGTCGGGCCGCGCATGCAGGTCTTGTGGGAAAAACTGCCCGAACGGCAACGTGGAGAGTGGCATCGCCGGGCCGAGGAACTGGCCGAACGGGCACACCATCTGGCCGACGCGGGCGATGTGGTGCTCGTGAAGGGCTCAAAGGGATCAAAAGTCAGCCTTGTGGTTGACGCGCTCAGAAAGCTCGGGCAACCGGGGGCGGGCGACGCGCGGGGGACTGAATAGATGCTGTACTGGCTGTCCGGACTGGCCGAAGGCGGCGATGTCTTCAACCTCTTCCGCTACATTACGTTCCGCGCCGGGGCTGCGTTCTTTACCGCACTCGTCTTTGGCTTTCTCTTCGGCCAACCGCTGATCAACCTCCTGCGGCGCAAGCAGAAGAAAGGCCAGCCCATCCGCGATGACGGGCCGCAAAGCCATTTCTCTAAGGCGGGGACACCGACGATGGGGGGGCTCCTGATCCTCTCGGCGATCCTCGTGGCGACGTTGCTCTGGGCGCGGCTCGACAATCCCTATATCTGGATCGTGCTTTTCGTGACCTATGCCTATGGTCTGATCGGCTTCGCCGACGACTATGCCAAAGTGACGAAGCAGAACACCAAGGGCGTGTCGTCGCGGATGCGGCTCTTGCTGGGGCTTGTGATCGCCGCTTTCGCGGGCTGGATGGCGGCCTATGTCCATCCGGCCGACCTGACCAACCAGCTGGCCTTCCCGGTCTTCAAGGACGCGCTGCTGAACCTTGGCTATTTCTTCGTTCCCTTCGCGATGATCGTCATCGTTGGGGCGGCCAATGCGGTGAACCTGACCGACGGTCTCGACGGGCTGGCGGTCATGCCGGTGATGATCGCGGCCGGCACGCTTGGCGTCATCGCCTATGCGGTGGGG
>JAUIDM010000155.1 GCA_030428915.1 Alphaproteobacteria bacterium
GCCGGGCGCAGGCCACCGCCCAGCGGTCCTACCAGCCGCAATACCAGGCCCCGCGCCAGACCTATTCGCAGCCAGCCCGTTATCAGGAGCCGCGCTACCAGCCGACCTATCAGTCGAGCGTCTATTCCACGCCTGCCGCGCAGGCCTTCAACCGCCTGCCCGATTATGAGCGCCGGGCGATCCAGTCGCGGCTGTCGAGCTGGGGTTATTACAATGGCGGGATCGACGGCGCGTTCGGTCCGCAGACCTACCGTGCCGTAACCGCATATGCTGGCGACACGCAGGGCACCAACCAGTTGAACACCGTGGCGGGCGCCCACGACTTTTACGGTCAACTCCTTCGCTGAGATGTTTCGATTGTCAGTCGTTATGACATTGCTCGAAACGCCGGAGTCGCGCTCCTGACAGAAGGGTGGCAGGAGCGCGCGTCTCATGGTCTCCCCCTTCGTCTCCGGCTGTGGCAGGGTTTCACCCGAATGCGCCACAGCCGGAGACCCTATGGAGCCTTTCAAGACCCTCTTCTCGCCCGAGGTAGTTGCCCGTCTGGCGCATCATCTGAGCAGACATCATCCCGGGTTTGACGCCCGGGCGTTTCAGTCGGCGATCCTTCCCGAACTCGACGCGTTGGAACTGAAGGCGCGGGCCCAGCTGATCGCCGATACCTTGCATCAGACATTGCCGACCGATCCGGCAGACCGGGCAGGGGTGCTGCTGTCGATTTTGCATCCCGACCCGATCGATCATGCGAACCAGCCATCCGACGACCACGGCATCTGCGGCTGGGGTGTTTTGCCCCTGACCATGGTGGTCGGACAGCATGGCATCGCGGATTTCGACCGGTCCATGGGGCTGCTTTGCGAAATGACCAAACGGTTTTCTGCCGAATTCGGCATTCGCTACTTTCTGATCGCCGATCAGGCGCGCGCCCTTCGCATCCTTGATGGCTGGCTCGACGATCCCAACCGCCATGTCCGCCGCCTGATCTCGGAAGGCACCCGCCCGCGTCTGCCCTGGGCGATGCGACTGCCGTCCCTGATCGCCGATCCATCGCCGGCCCTGCCGCTTCTGACCCGGCTCAGGGACGATCCGGAACCTTACGTGCGCCGCTCGGTCGCCAATCACCTCAACGACATATCGAAGGACCACCCGAGCCTTGTCATCGAGATTGCGCGCGACTGGATGAAGGGGGCAGACAAGAACCGTCAGGCGCTGCTGCGCCACGCCAGCCGCAGCCTGATCAAAAAAGGCGACGCGGCGGCGTTGGCGGTCTTCGGCCATGAAAAGCCGCAACTCTCCGTATCGGCGATACGCCTGTCGTCAAACACTGTGCGGATGGGTGACGCACTCGACCTTGAGGCGGAACTGCGCTCCATCAGTGGGACGAAGCAGCGCCTGACCATCGACTATGTCCTGCATTTCCGGAAAGCCCACGGCCGCATGTCGCCAAAGGTCTTCAAGGGCCACAATATTACTCTCGGTCCAGGCGAGGCGCATATCTTCCGTCGAACCCACAGGTTCCGCGAAGTCACGACACGTCGCCATTATGCTGGCACGCACGCGATTTCCCTGCGCATCAACGGCATGGACACCGCTCCGGTGGAATTCCGTCTCGACACCTGACGGCGCAGTCAGTTCGCCGCCGGCTTCTCGTCCGGATCGAGGTTCCAGCCGAACCCCATGGAGTCGCCGATCTTGCGGGCATCGCGGATCACGCCCGCGACCTCGCCGGCGGGCACGACCCGGGCGCGGGTTTCAAATTGCCATTCCATCCTGAGTTTTCCTTCGTCCGGCGCCTTGCCCTTGAAAGAGTAGGCGAAAGCCGGATTTTCGATCTCGACGTCCTTGGGCGGGGTAAAACTGATCGGCGCGCCGTCCACTTCGACGATATGGCGAAATTTCTTCGACATTCCGGCGGTCAGGGGCATTGTCCGGGGTGCTGACTGGTAGTCGGGATAGTAGTTTCCGAAATCCTCGGCGGCGAAATAGAAATCCTCGCTCAGGCTGTTGTCGTTCAGCGCCGCGTTCGGGATAGCATAGTGCTCCTGCATGCGGATGAGGTTCGCCGTGCGGTCATCCTCGAACGTGACCGGCATGACCTGCCTTATGCCGGGATAGCGCCTTGCGTAGAAGTCGAGATATCCCCGGCCGATCTCGTCATGTGGCTCGGTTGCCCAGGCATAACGCCGGGAATTGGCGGACGCCCCGCGGTATTCGGTCGTTACTGTCAGGAAGGCGCCTGCGAAGGTAAAGCGGAAGCTTTCCGTCGTCTGGCTTTGCCATGAAGGGGCATGCGAAACGTCGATGGCTTCCAGCCCGTCCGCGTCTGACCCGGTCAGGGCAAGCGCATAGCCATAGTCGGGCGGCGTCGCGACGTCGAGCGTACCGCCTTCATGCGATCCGGTCGGGTCGACCCAGTAGCGCTGCCCGTCGATGTCGATCCTCAGGATCATGTGGTCGAAGGCTCCGGCCGCGGGTTGCGCCGTGGTCAGGGCATAGCCCTTGTCGATGTGGGTCAGCGCCGGATAGGAGGCGATCCCCAGCCGGTTCAACAGCACCCGCAGTAACAAGGCCTTGTCCTTGCAATCGCCGAAGCCCTGGCTGGCCACCGTCATGGGGGGGCGGGCGAAGTATCCGCCCGCGCCGACCTCGATCCCGACATAACGGATTTCATCCTGCACCAGCCGCAAAGCGGCCGAAGCCCGGGCGATATCGTCGCCGTGATCGGCCCGGATTGCATCGATCTTTGCTTCCCAGGCTGATGGCAGGGTGTAATCGGCGAGGTAATAAGGTGAGAGAACGCGGCTCAGCGGCGTCCAGTCGGTCCATGCGCCGTAGCGCAGGACCGCATCCGGATCGGCCTCGACCGGAGTCATCTCCTCGTCCGGCGGCGGCACATGCGCGGCGCGGCGCCATTCATGCCGGATGGTCGCACCCATTGGTGTCGCGCTGTGTTCCACCCGGTCCGGCAGGGCGCCGGTCTGCAAGGGCCAGTCGGCAGGCCAATGCGCGACATGCCGTGTCAGCCCGACCGGCACGCTGAACTCCAGCCGCGATCCACCGGCGCGGGTGGCGCCTTCCAGCACCGGTTCGCTTTGGTGAAGGAACGCCATGTCGACGATATCACCGACCCGCAGGTCGGGTACCTGAAGATGTGCGGTCAGCGTGCCGTCGATGATCCCCGCTTCCAGACGCGTCTCCCGGCGGAAGACCTCGCTTTCCAGGTCGTCGCGGTAGGAAATCGTCTGACCGTCACGATGCACTTCGAGCCGGGTAAGGGTCAGTGTCTCGAACGCCGGATCGAAATCGCTCGACACAGTCGCTGCACGTTCCAACCCGGCACGGTCGATCACCTCCGTGACAAGGCGAAAATAGCTAAGCTTGGTCTCACCCTTCCAGGCAGTCTGCGTGTCGACCAGCGGATAGAAGACCCCGTCGCGGGAGGCGCGGATAAGCGTCGGATCAGCTTCGGGAATTTCCGAGATCTCGACCCAGTCGGGCGCATCTGCCCGAAACAACTCCTGTGCCAACACAGTGACCGGCAGAGAGATCAGGAGGAGGACCCCAAGAAGAAATCGCATGCAACGTACCTTTAGAGGCCCCCGCGTATGACCCTATCTGCTGGCTGCCGCCCGGGCAAGGATCGCCGACCACTGCCCGCGATTCCGCCCTCGCGCCGCCACTCTCCGAAAATAATCTTTGGCGGCACCAAGGATTGACGCAGCCCGCGCGTCATAGTTCGGTCATGCGCATGCAAACCCCGGACGAGGCTTTGGCGATTGCCGCCGCGATGGGAGACCGCGAGGCTTTCGCGGCGCTCCTTCACCGGCATTACGACCGCATCCATGGGCTTGCCTTCCGCCTGACCGGATCGCGGGCCGAGGCTGAGGACCTGACGCAAGATATCTGTCTGGCTCTGCCCGCGAAGCTCGGCAGCTACCGGCAGGCGGCGCGGTTCACGACCTGGCTTTACCGGGTCACGGTCAACGCCGCCCATGACCGCCGCCGCCGGATGGCGACGCACCGGAAGGCCGCCGACGGCTGGGGCGATTGGGAAATTGCACGGCGAGCCGCGATCACTGACGCGGAAGAGGCCGAAGACTGGCTGAGCGCCACCATGGCGCGGCTCGCGCCGGAACTGAGGGACACGGTTGCGCTCACGCTGGGCGAGGAGCTGAGCCAGAAAGACGCCGCCGAGGTGCTGGGCGTCTCGGAAGGCACGGTCGCCTGGCGGATGAGCGAGGTCAAGAAACGCCTGCGCGAGATGGCGCGGGCGGAGGGCATGCTATGAATGACGAGTTCGACAAACTCCGCGCGGGCCTGAAGGCCGCCGCCCCTGCCCCGGACCCCGCGGCGAAGGCCGAGGCCCTGCAGCGCGCGATGGAAAATTTCGACCGCCACCAAGAAACGGCCAAGGCCCCGCGTCCCAGTCGGGACCGCCCCGAACGGGCGGGTGTTCTGACAGGAGTACGCGACATGTTCACCAAACTCACCACCCGCGGCGCGCTTGCCGCCACCGCATCCATCGCCGCGCTCGGCATCGGCGTGATGATCTGGCCGAGCCTTCAGGGTGAGGCGCCCGGCCCGAAGGTCACGACCCCGGTGGTCATGGAAACCGCCCCTGCCGACGACGAGGCGCGGGACCAGCTGGCCACGACGCTGGCCGACGCCGACAAGCCGGCAACCCCGCAGGAACAGGTGGCGGTGCAGGAGGAACCGGCGGTGAACCCGGTGATCGTGGAGGCAGCGCCACCGCCCACCGCTCCGGCACCTGCGGCCGAGCCTGCACCGATGGTCCGGCGAGAGAAGAGCGTCGGAGGGGTCACGCTCGAAGGATACTCAGGAATTGGGGTGCCATCGAGCGACGAAGCAGACATTGTGTCCACGTTCCGCAATCAACCGGTCGGCGGATTTGAAGAACGTGCCGATCCGGGTCTTACATATGGCGCCGCGTCAGACGCCGCGGCGGCCGCCCCCGCCCTGACCGACAGCGCCGGCTTTCCCCTGCCCGGGACGGACGCCATCCTCCTGCCCGAAGCTGACACCGAAGCCTGGTCCACCGAAGCCCCGAACCCGGTGAAGATCGTGGCCGAGGAGCCCGTCTCCACCTTCTCGATCGACACCGACACGGCATCCTGGTCGGTCATCCGCTCTTCCCTTACAAACGGCCAGCTGCCCCCGAAGGAAGCCGTGCGGATCGAGGAAATGGTGAACTATTTCCCCTATGACTACGCCGCGCCGGAACCGGGTGAGGCGCCGTTCCGCGCCTCGGTCAGCCTCTTCAGGACGCCGTGGAACGAACATACTCAGCTTCTGCGGATCGGCATTCAGGGCGAGCTTCCGGCAACGGATGAACGCCCGCCGCTCAACCTCGTCTTCCTGATCGATACGTCAGGCTCCATGGACGACCCCAGGAAGCTGCCAATGCTAAAACAGTCGTTCGGCCTCATGCTGGGTCAGCTTCGCCCCGAAGATCAGGTCGCCATCGTTACCTATGCCGGCTCGGCAGGTCTTGTGCTGGAACCGACCGCAGCCTCGGACCGTACCACGATCCTTGCAGCACTCGATCGTCTCGATGCCGGCGGATCGACTGCCGGGCAGGAAGGTTTGCAACAGGCCTATCAGGTGGCTGAGAGCATGGCCGAAGACGGGCGTATCGGCCGCATCCTTCTGGCCACCGACGGCGATTTCAACGTCGGCATCTACGACCCTGAGGAGTTGAAGGACTTCATCGCGAAGAAGCGCGACAGTGGCATCTACCTCTCCGTCCTCGGCTTCGGGCGCGGCAATCTCGACGATGCTACGATGCAGGCGCTGGCTCAGAACGGCAACGGCACGGCGGCCTATATCGACACTTTGTCAGAGGCGCAGAAGGTGCTGGTTGACCAGCTTTCCGGCGCGCTCTTCCCGATCGCTGACGACGTCAAGATCCAGATCGAGTTCAATCCCGCCGCCGTCGCCGAATACCGGCTGATCGGATACGAGACCCGGGCGCTCGCGCGAGAGGATTTCAACAACGACAAGGTCGATGCGGGCGAGATCGGGGCGGGCCATCAGGTGACGGCGCTTTACGAGGTTACGCCGGTCGGCAGCCCCGCCATTCTCAACGATCCGCTCCGCTATGCCGAACCGACGCTTGCGGGTGATGTGGCCGAACTCGGCTTTCTGAAGCTGCGCTACAAGGAGCCGGGCGAAGACGTCTCGACCCTCATCGAGACGCCGATCCCGGTGGCGCGGGGTGAGGCGGGCACCGACGCGACCTTCGCCGCCGCCATCGCCGGCATGGGCCAGCTTCTCAGCGATCCGAAGTATCTTGGGCAATGGGGCTGGGACGAAGCGATCACACTTGCGAACGGCGCACGTGGCGACGACCCCTTCGGTTACCGCGCCGAGGCGATTCAGCTCATGCGGCTGGCCGAAAGCCTGCACCGCTGAGCTTCCACTTGGTGTAAGTATCCCCGCCGGAGGCAGACCCGAGCGCTCCTTGCCACGGCAAGGGGCGCGAGACATCTCCTGCGCCGGGGAACCCGGCGCACCTTTTTCAAAGACGGATCACGTAGTCCTTGCGGGTGGTCTCGATCACTTCCCATGTGCCCGAGAAACCGGGGCGCAATATGAAGCTGTCGCCTGCGGAAAGCGGGTATTCGGTGCCATCGTCCGCAGTGATCACCGAGCGGCCCTTGAGGATGCGGCAATACTCCCATTCGTCATAGGAAATGCGCCACTTGCCGGGAGTCGCCTCCCAGATCCCACAATAGAGTCCGTCACGCTCCTCGGCATTCCAGGTGGTGAAGCGGGGATCGCCGGAGATCAGTTTTTCCGGTGCGGGGCGGTCGTGTTCCGCTTCGGCGGTTTCAGTCGTCAGGTAAAGGAAGCTGGCCATGGTCGACTTTCATGTTGGATGACTTGCTGAGATGTGCCTTGAGCGCGGCCCGAAAGCAATGGGCACACAGCCGACTGGACCCGTCCGGCGCGCCGCGTATAGTGGCGCACAAGACCAAGCTGGAAACGATGCCGCATTGCAGCTATTCTGTTTCTGCGGTTGCGAGGGAGAGCCGGATGAGTGCGACAGGTGAAGTGAAGCGGCCGGTTCCGCCCGATATCCGGGCTCGAAAGGGCGGCACACCCCTTGTGGTCCTGACCGCCTATACCACACCAATCGCGCGGCTGGTCGATCCGCACTGCGACATCGTCCTTGTCGGTGACAGCCTTGGCATGGTGGTTCACGGGCTTCCATCGACGCTCGGCGTGACGATGGAGATGATGATCCTGCACGCGCAGGCGGTGGCGCGCGGGCTCACGCGGGCGATGATGGTCGTAGACATGCCCTTTGCCTCCTACGAAGAGGGGCCGGAGCAGGCCTTTCGCAATGCCGCGCGGCTGATGATGGAAAGCGGTGCGGCGGCAGTAAAGCTTGAGGGCGGAGAGCATATGGAAGAAACCATCGCCTTCCTGACAGCGCGTGGCATTCCCGTGATGGCCCATATCGGACTGACCCCGCAGGCGGTCAATACGCTCGGTGGCTACCGAGTGCAGGGGCGTGGCGAGGACGCACGTCGAATCCGTCGCGATGCCGAGGCTGTCGCGCGCGCCGGGGCGTTTTCGGTCGTTCTGGAAAAGGTGCCCGATGCGCTGGCGCGCGAGATTACCGCCGCTATCGAGATTCCCACCATCGGCATCGGCGCTTCGGCGGATTGCGACGGTCAGGTGCTGGTCGTCGATGACATGCTGGGGCTTTTCACCGCGTTCCGGCCCAAATTCGTGAAACGTTATGCGGAACTGGGCGAAGAGGCCGACCGCGCCATCGCCGCTTATGCGCAGGAAGTCCGTGACCGGAAGTTCCCGGCGCCCGAACACGTCTTCGGCGAAAAGGCCCCCGGCAAATGACCGACGTCATCCGGAGCGCAGAAGCGCTGCGCGAGAAGGTCGCGGGCTGGAAACGCGCGGGTGCGCTTGTCGGCGTCGTGCCGACCATGGGCGCGCTGCATGACGGGCATCTCAGCCTTGCCCGTGCGGCGCGCAAGCAGTCCGACCGGGTCATCGTGACGATCTTCGTCAATCCGATGCAGTTCAACAATCCCGAGGACCTGAAGAAATACCCCCGCGACGAGGCCCATGATCTGGCTCTTCTGGAGGCGGACGGGGTCGATGTGCTCTTCGCGCCCGGCCCGGAAGAGGTCTATCCCGATGGCTTCGCTTCCAAGGTCTCGGTCTCTGGCGTGTCCGAACCGATGGAGGGGGCATTCCGCCCCGGTCATTTCGATGGCGTCGCAACGGTGGTGACGAAGCTCTTTGGTATGACCCAGGCGGGACGGGCGTTCTTCGGCGAAAAGGACTGGCAGCAGGTCCAGGTTGTGCAAAGGCTGGTCCGCGACCTGAATATCCCGATCCGCATCATTCCTTGCCCGACGATCCGCGAAGAAGACGGGCTCGCCATGTCTTCGCGCAACGTGCGGCTGACCGCAGAGGAGCGGCGGGTCGCACCAACCCTGCATCGGGCGATGGTTGCGGCGGCAAAGGCGATCCGCGACGGGGAGGCGGCCGAAACGGCACTGGGCAAGGCGCGGGAGGCGGTCCTGGCGGCCGGGTTTTCGAGTGTGGAATACCTTGACCTGCGCGATGCGGAAACGCTGGAAACGGTGCAGGCCCCCAATCGCCCGGCCCGGCTTCTCGCCGCGGCGATTCTGGGCGAGGTCAGATTGATCGACAATATCGCTGTGAACCCGACCTAGGGTGCGATTGAACCGGTCCTACATTTGGGGGATGAGAAGGTCGGCAAGAACAAGCGCCATCACCTTGGCGCTGTCTTCCATGTCCTGAATGCTTACCCATTCGTCGGGCTGGTGCGCAAGGTCTAGGATGCCCGGACCGTAGGCGATGCAGTTCTTCAGCCGGCCAATGCGGTCGATGTGTTTCTGGTCGTAGGTCCCGGGGGAAACGACATATCCAGCCTGCCGACCCAGCACCCGTTCGATGGCCGCAGCCGTCGTCCTCACGATGGGTGCGTCCTTGTCCGCCATCACCGGTTGCACTTCGAAAAGGTCGCGGATTTCATAGTTGAAGCTCGGGCGACGGGATTTCACGCGCTCCATCAACGCCGTCACCTCGCGCTTTACCTCATCAAGATCTTCTTCAATCAGAAAGCGCCGGTCGATGGTGATGCGGCAGCGGTCGGGGACGCAAGGAGCCGGCAGGCCGGTATAGTCCTCGGCCTCTTCCGCCGCGCCGCCATGGATCGCGTTGATGTTGAGCGTCGCCTGCTTCGCGTCTTCGGGGACGACCGGCATGTTGGTCCGCTTCTTGGTGAGAAGCGGGAAAAGCGTCGCCTCCATCTCTTCCAGAACCGCCCCCATATGGCGCACAGCGCAATCGCCAAGAAAGGGCATGGAGCCATGGGCGATGCGGCCTCTGGTCTCGATCTCGGCCCACCAGACGCCGCGATGCCCAAGACAGATGCGATCCTTGTTCAAAGGTTCGGGGATGATGACGTGCTGAACGCGTTCGGGCGCGAACCAGCCCCGTTCGGCAAGATAGGCGACGCCGCCGAAGCCGCCCGATTCCTCG
>JAUIDM010000156.1 GCA_030428915.1 Alphaproteobacteria bacterium
GAATTGACCAGATGATGTGTTTGGGTGACCCTAAGACAACACGATATGGGATCGTGACTCGCCTTGCCACGCGGCGCCCGCTCTGCCTGCTCGAGCCCGCGCTGCCCCCCATATCGTGTTCCCTGCGCAACTTGAGCGGTGCTTCGGCATCGCTCATTTTTTGCGGGACCGCGCACGCCTCTCCGATCTGTGGATACCCGCGGTATCCCTGTGGATAAGTCCAAGACGCCGCACAGGTCCTGACGAAAGCGCCCGGCTGCACGCCGCGCCTGGGGACCAAGTCTGTCCTCTTGTCGGAGTGGTGCCCCCAGACGGACTCGAACCGCCGACCCCCTGATTACAAACTGCCGTATTGCGATTCTCTGCTTTACCCTTGGCTACTCTAAATTACTGAATTTGTTCGGACATCATTGACCGGCGGAACTCTCCCCGACTACCGATTACCCCACGGTTTCCGGCCCCGCTCTTCCATAGGGCTTCCATGAATCGGGCCGGTCCGAGGAGGTAAGCGGATGCCAAAACTGACCCAGCGCAGCGTGACCGCCCTGCCGGTCGAGCCGAAGGACTATTTCGTGTGGGATGCGACCCTTCCCGGTTTCGGGGTCCGGGTGCTGCCCAGTGGGGTGAAGACCTACCAGGTGCAGTACCGGAAAGGTGCCCGCACCCGACGCGCCGCACTCGGTCGGCACGGGACCATCACGACGGAAGAGGCCCGCACCATTGCACGCGGGATGCTCGGGCAGGTGGCCGGGGGACTGGACCCCGTCGAGGAGATCGCGCTTGAGAGGATGGCCCCGACGATGGCCGATCTGTGCGACCGGTTCCTCGAACTGCACGTGGACGTGCGCCTCAAACCGGGGACGGCGCGCGACTACCGGGCGCAGATCCGGCAACGGATCAAGCCCGCGCTTGGCTGCTTCAAGGTGACGGACGTGCATCGCAAGGACGTCGCCAACCTGCACTATCGGATGAAGGGCACGCCGACGCAGGCGAACCGGACGCTCGCGGTGCTGTCGAAGATGTTCAACCTGGCCGAGATGTGGGGACTGCGCCCCGATGGCACGAACCCCTGTCGCCATATCCCGAAGTACAAGGAGAACAGGCGCGAGCGCTACCTGACCCATGCGGAGCTGATGCGGCTGGGCGACGTCCTTACCGCTGCCGAGCGGGACGGGTCGGAGACACCCTTCGTCACGGCGGCCTTCCGGCTGCTGCTGCTCACCGGCTGCCGCCTGATGGAGATACAGACGGCACGCTGGGACTACATCACGGATCGCGGGCTTGAGCTGCCGGACAGCAAGGTGGGCAGGCGATGCGTCCCGCTGCCCAACGCGGCGCGTGCGGTGCTGGCCGGTCTGCCGCGCACGGCCGGGCATCCCTTCATCATCGAGGGCAAGCTCCCTGATGCCCATATCACGGACCTGCAGCACCCATGGCGGCGGCTGCGCGCCAAGGCGGGTCTCGATGACGTACGAATCCACGATCTGCGCCACACTTACGCTTCGATTGCCGTGTCAGGTGGGATGCCGATCCAGATGATCGGGCGGCTGCTCGGCCATACCCAGCTTCAGACGACGCTTCGCTATGCGCATCTTGCCGATGATCCGATCCGTGCCGCCGCCGAGACAAACAGCGCGGCGATCTTCGCATCCCTCAGCACGCCACCGCCGCGACCAAGCGGACCGGGGCACTTGAGGGTGGTGAAGTGACGGAAGAGAACAACCGGCTCCCCATCGATATCGTGCCGCAGGCGGACGCGTCCGGCGCTGACCTGGACAAACCGTTCACGGAAGAGCTGTTCCAGCCGATTGCGGAAAAGTATGGGCTCGCGCCGAAGGCCGTCTTTGTCGCCCGGCTCTATCTGAACGTCGCCTGCAACTTGCCAGACCCTCCGCCGCGCTCGCCTGAGGTCACGAAGAAGCTGTTGCGGATTCACAAACTTTCCTCCGCACTGCAGACAGAGCTGGCGCACCTGGATGACGACGTCGTCGAAGAACTGAACGCGATCGGAGAGGCCCAGAGGCTGAAGCAGGCGCTTGATACGTTTCCTGGCAGCGACGAAGACGGCGCGGGGCGCTTCATCCGAACTGTCATCGCTCCCGGTGAGGCGTCCTACAGAGAAGCCGGATCGCTTACCCAGTCCGTTCTTCAGGGCCTTGCTGGCCTGAACGAGCTACTCCTCTCGGCTGAGGCAGAAGCGAAGACCGGTCGCCCGGAAGACGACCAGCTCGACCTCCTGTTCGAAGCAGCGTTCCAGGTCTTCGAGAATTTCTGTGACCGGAAATTCACCCTCGATTGGCATCAGGGCAGGCCCGTTAGTCTGGCTGCGCAGTATTGCGTCGATGTTGCGGCTATCGCAGCGCCGCACGCGACGGCGTCATCAGTGCGAACTGCCGCGCGCAAGGTCAGGGAAGGATCATTTAAGGTCAACAACTTGCGGAAAGCGTCTACATACGTCGAGAATTTGCGCAAGCAGAAACGCTAGGCTCCGAGGCGATCCCCGACCTAGGCATGTCTCTACAGAGCGGACTGTGGAGCATCCAATGTCGATACACGCGCAAGTGGAAAGAGACCCTCTCTTCCTGACCGAGCAACAGGTCGCGGATCGCCTCTGCGTCTCCGTGCGGACGGTGCAGAAATGGCGCGCGCTCGGGACGGGACCGGACTTCCACAAGTTCGGGCAATGCGTCCGGTATGACGCAACCGATGTCGCGCGCTGGGTGACCGCGCGCCGCGTCTCTCTCCTCAAGCAGGCAGGATGAAGACGCCGTCCGAGCTGCGCCAGCGCCCGTGCGCGCGGCGCGCGCGCGGGCGCGCGGGCGGCAGCCCGCGGAAAGGGGGGTCCTTGTAGCACCCCCCTCCACAAATACACACACCCAGAAAGCAGCCCAAATGACCAAGGAAGTCCTGCATACCGGCTTCGACGGCCTGGACCTCGCCCTCAAGGCCAACATCTCGCCGGAGCTTCATCAAGCCCTGGAAACCGCACGGCGGCTCGCGGAAGAGAACGACCGTGACACGCCGCTCGACGTGAACGGGGTGAGCGTGAAGGTTGCCTCGACGGGCGCGAAGGGGGGCTACCGCTACCGGATCGACACCGGCGACGATGGCGCGGTCTGGTTCCTCAAGAAGCCCAACGCCGTGGATCCTTGGGGCGTCCGGCTCTCGATGAAGTCTCGGGCCCTTGCGCTCCATGGTCTGGACGGCGTTCGCATGGCCCTCAAGGACACCTGCGCGCGGTTCGGCCTGCAAGTCCCTGCGGACGGTGTCAGCATCTCCCGCGTTGATTACGCGGTCGATGTCCTCGATCCCGGCTTCGTCCTCGAACCGAGCGCGTTCGTGATCCCGGCCCATACCGTGCGCAAGACGCATCAGACCAGGCAGAAGGACCTCACGGATATCTCAACGGCGGGAAAGTCGGATCGGTACACCTCCGTCACCATCGGCATGATGCCAGGGCGGCAGGTGATCGTGTACGACAAGCGCGAGGAAGTCCTCGTCAAGCACAAGGTCGAATGGCCCCTGATCTGGGACGCCAATCGGGCGAAACGGGGCCTGCCGCCGCTCGACTACGCCGATCCCGAGACAAGCCGCGTCTGGCGCTTCGAGTTGAGGGCGGGAAAGACCTGCCTCAAGGAGCGCTACGGTATCCGTGGCTTCCAGAGCCTGCAGGAGAAATTGCCGAGCCTGATGGACGACCTCATGCAGGACGCGCGGCTCACGGTCCCGACCTCCGACAGCAACCGGGCCAGGTGGCCGTTGCACCCTCTCTGGGCACAGCTGCAGCAGGTGGTGCCGGAAACCCTGTTCCAGCACTTCACGACTGTGCCCATCGAGCGTGTCCGCGAGGCCGACCTCGAAGAGAAGAAGGCGGAAGCGCGGGCCGCCGCCGCAGCCGCTGCTCTCCGCCTCGCAATCTTCGAGGGGGTCCGCGAAGATCTCGTTCCTGACTTCATCAAGGGCATCGGCGCTGACATTCATGCCTCTGTCGAGAGCCATCCCAAGCCCCTCAGGAAGCGGCTGGAGGAAATCCGCGAGCGGTATCGGCCATTGGTGTAGGGGGTAAGGTACGGTGGGGACGGTCTGCTTTCGGCCCAGAGCGACCGTTGACCTTCGGCCTCTTCCGCTGCGTTGCAGTCCTTGAGACCGGACTTTCGCGGCATGATGGTGCGCGGCATGACCATCTAAGCTTGAGCGCACTCTGTTCAGCCCCTTGCCGGTGTCCACATCGGACCGACGACCGCAAGAAGCACGATGACGTTCCAGACGGCGTTCTCCCAATGTCCCGATGTGATCGAACCGAAGCTGTCGAAAACGAACCAAGCCAAGACGCCGGTGAGAACGGATTTCCGCACCCCTTCCGGCGCATGGTCGAATACATGGACTGACAAAAGCCAAATCGTAACTCCCCAGCCAACGAGGAAACCGCCCGTCAGGGCTGACAGGAACCGGATCTCCTCGGATTGGTAGGATGGGAACCCGTCGATTGGCCATGTCAGGATGTCGAGGCCCAACCGCGCCAGCTCGTTGGTAGCCGGGATCGTTCCAAGGGTCAGGGCCGGCCCGAAGAATCCGATGACGATGGCCGAGACCTTGAGCCATCTCTTGTGTGTCGCGTGCGTTGCCATTCATGACTTCCTTTCGCCGATGCGTTCGATATTCGTAGAAAACCAAAGCCTCTCACACAGGGCGAGCGTGTTCTGCGTAAAGCCGCGGGACATCGGACCAGCCCGGCGGCGCGTCGGTGTCGAACCCGTGGGTCTTTCCATGGCCGATACCTGCAAACACCCGAAGCGCCTGTGCATGGGCGCCGGATCTCAGGTAGGCGAGCATCGCGTCGCGGCTGTCCCAAAAACTCAGCGTATGGTGCACCCCGTCGATGATGCGGGCCTCGGCAAATCGGTTGCCGGGCGCGCGCCGGGCCTGCACCATCGAAGCGCCAGCGTGCAGGGCGAAGCGCGGCCAGTGCAAGGGCGAATGCAGCACGAGCCCGGTGATCGAGACGTAGACCGACCCTTGCGTCCTCATTCGGCGACCAGGGCTTCGGGCTTCCCCCGAACGAGCGCTGCCAGCACATCGGGCCGTTCGAGCGGCACCCAGTGCCCGCAGCCATTAAGCCGGATCACTCGACCACCGATGCGGTCCGCCTCGGCCGGGTCGATCAGGATGTCCTCCTGGCCCCAGACCGTTGTCAGGTCGCACCGCTTCGAAAGCTTCGCGAGATTATCGGCGACGCTGGCAAAGAAGTCCGAGCGGGTGAGCCGCCTGTAGAACTGCAGCAGTGACCGCCGCGCGGTGCGCGTCAGGCCAGCATACATCGACCGGATCTGGTCGTCGCGGACACCGGGGAAATCCTTGCCGAAGGCGAAGCGGAAGGCCGGACCGATCAGCGTGGCCATGAATAGGGGCCCGAAGATGGGCGAGGCCCAGACCCTGGTGATGCCGACCCAGTCGTGATCGGCCGACAGCACCGTGTTCGAGACGATCACCCGTTGCGCCGGATCGGGATAGAGTGCGGCCCAAGACGCTGCCATGATCGCGCCGATGTCATGGGCGACTAGCGTGAAGGCCAGATCGCCTAAAGTGGCCCGGCGCCAAGTCTCGAACCACTCGGCCTGCGCGCGCGGGCTGTAGTCGTAGCCCTCGGGCACCGACCCAAAATGCCCCATGCCCGGCAGGTCGAGCGCGATGCAGCGGTGATCCGGCGACAGTTGCCCGATCAGGTCGCGCCATTCGTCTTTGTGGTCCGGTGCACCGTGCAACATCACCACCAGCGGGCCCGACCCGGTATCGATCATCGAACCGCGGCTCATGCCGCGACCCCTTGCGACAGGCGTTCGCTTTCTGCCCAAAGCCGCGCCAATTGCTCCGGGTCCTGCGCGTCGGGGCTGACCTTGGTGACCCGCCGCTTGTACCAATACTTACCGGTCTCGCCCGCAACCTCCGGCGCGCTGGCAAGGTAGACGAGCGTGTCAGATCCCTTGTCGGTGCTGACCCCGCCGAAGGTCTGCATCGTCCAGAGCACGGCACCGGTGATCCGCCCGACAAGGCCGGGGTTGGTCTTGCCGAAGCTCGAAGCGACGACACCGGGATGCAGGGCGTTCACGGTGATCCCATCCGCTTTCAGTCGTTTGGCCAGATCGAAGGTGAACATCACGTTGGCCAGCTTCGACTGCGCATAGGCGCGGAGCGGCGCGAAGTTCTTCGAAAGCCCCAGGTCGTCGAAGTGTATCCTGCCGCTTTCGTGCAGTTGCGAGGCGACATTGACGATGCGGGCGGGGGCCGAGGCGCGCAGGACGTCGAGGAGCCCTTGGGTCAGTTCGAAATAGGCCATATGATTCAGCGCCAGCGTGCGCTCCAGACCTTCGGGCGTCTCCGTCCGTTCGGTGAAGATCGCACCGGCGTTGTTCAGAAGAACGTGCAGCCGGTCGTGGCGGGCCTTGTAGGCCGTCGCCAGCGCGCGCGTCGCCGCCAGCGACGACAGGTCGGCGCAGAGGCCCGAAATGCGGTCGTTCCCAGTTGAACTGCGCAAGGCGGCGACGGTGTCGTTGAGTTTCGCTTGGTTTCGCCCCACGAGCGTCAGGGTTGCACCCGTGGGTGCGATCTTCTTCGCAGCGCTCAGGCCGATGCCGCTTGTTGCACCAGTCAAAAGTACGAAAGTGTCGGGCGTAAGAAAACTGTCGGTCATGTCAGGTCTCCAATGGGGATGCCGACCGG
This sequence comes from Alphaproteobacteria bacterium, assembly GCA_030428915.1. Lineage (GTDB taxonomy): Bacteria > Pseudomonadota > Alphaproteobacteria > Rhodobacterales > Rhodobacteraceae > Albidovulum. The sequence continues at coordinate 6,718 of JAUIDM010000156.1, forward strand.
AGCCGGGTATCTATGGGCAGGCACAAAAAGCCGGTCAGAACGCCGAGACCGGCGAGCACCACGAAAAGCTGTCGGAAGTCATCCAGATCGGCTGTCTCATGGCCAACCATGACCACGGTGATGGCCGTGCCCACGACTCCACCGAACTGCCGGATCGCATTGTGAACGGCGCCGCCGACTCCGAACCGTGCCGGAGACAGATGCGCGACCGCCGCCCCGGACAGAGGCGGCAGCAATAGCCCCACCGAAACCCCGCCAAGGACCTGCAGCGGCAGCCAATAGGACCAGAGCGCGACGTTCTCGGTCGCCGTCAGATAGAGGATGACCTGCGCCACTGTGAAGCCAACCGCGCCGGTCAGAAGCAGGGGTCGGTGCCCGGCCCGTGCCGCCAGACCGCCACCGAGGATCGCGACCGGAATGACAATCAGGGGCCCCGCCATGATGGCAAGCCCGGTCGCCACCTGCCCTAACCGCCAGATCTCGATCAGGAACAGAAAGTAGCCGAGGAAAAGCATCGAGAAGGACACGCCGAAGACAAGCGCGGCCAGCGTGGCGAAGGCAAACGACCGGTCCCGGAACAAGGCGAGGTCGATCGTGGCGTGCTGGCGGCCACGGGCCCAGATCACATAGGCCGCAGTGGCGCCGATGCCCGCTGCGAGACCGGCCAGGACCGGCACGCCGCCCCATCCCGAGGCATCGACCGACACGATCCCGAAGGTCAAGGCACCCATGGCTAAGATGACGAGGATCGTGCCGGGCAGATCGAGCCGCGCGCCCGCGTCACCGCCTGGAACATGCCCAAGACCGCGCCCGAGAACGATCAATCCCGCCACCAGCGGGATGTTGACGAGGAAGGCCGCGCGCCAGCCCCCGGTCTCGATCAGAAGCCCTCCGGCCCCCGGCCCCAAGGCTGCGGCCAGCGCACCAAAAGCGCCCCAAAGCCCAACGACGGCCGCGCGCTTGCCCGGTGGGAAGGCGTTGAGGATCAGGATCAGCGAAGCGGGTGTCAGCATCGCCCCGCCGACCGCCTGTGCAACCCGCGCCACGATCAGCGACCCGGATGTCGGCGCCAGACCGCAACCGAGGCTGGCAAGCCCGAAGAGGACAAGCCCCCAGATGAACACGGACCGCGGGCCGACACTGTCGGCCAGGCGACCGAAGGGGATCAGCAAGGCGGCATAGACGATGGTATAGGCGTTGAGGATCCAGGATAGGCCCGCCGGCGAGACCGCCGGAAACGCCGCACGGAGCGGCGGGAAGGCCGCGATTGAGATGGTGCTGTCGAGCGAGACGAGGAAGGTGCCGCCGCAAGCGATTGCAAAGACCCACCACCTTGTGTCCGGGACAGGGGCCGCGTCAGAGGCGGCTGCTATGGCCGTCGCAGGCGTCAGGGGAACATCGCTTGGCATCGGCACAGAATCTCGCTAAAGTAAGTTACGCTTACTTAAGTGAGCGATACTTACTTTGTCAATCGGAGAGTTGATGACACCCGAAGCACCGACGAAGAGACGCGGATTTCATCATGGCGACCTGCGGGCGCAATTGATCCTTGCCGTTCGCGATCTCGTGGAGGCGAAAGGCGCGGACGGGTTTTCCATTGCCGAGGCTGCACGTGCCGCCGGTGTCAGCTCGGGCGCGCCTTACAAGCATTTCGAGGACCGCCCTGATCTGCTGCGCGCCGTTGCGGTCGACGGGCTGGAGCGGTTGCGAACGGCCATGCTCGACGCCATGGAACCGCACCGGCAAGGAACGCTCAATGCGATCACCGCGGCAGGCGTCGCCTATGTCCAGTTTGCAAAGGAACAGCCAGGTGTCTTCCGACTGATGTTCGGCCTGACAGACGGACACGAAAAATCCGCCGAACTCGCCGCGACGGGACGCCGGACCTTCGGCGTCGTTCTTCAGGCTACAGCAGAGTTTCTGGGGGAACCGGTTACCTCACCTGCCGTGCAGGAAACCGCCTACCTGCTCTGGACCCACGTGCACGGCCACGCCTTTCTGTCGATTGATTCGAAACGGCGCGACCAGCCGGGCCGGCCTGATGATTGGTACTACGTCGAGCGCTCCTGCAAATCGATCCTGGGCAGCCACACCGGTTGACCCAATGATGTAGTCATCAGCCCATCCGACTGGAGAGGCATCGGGATCTAGATCGCCACCTTCCATCACCGGACCGCCGCAGAGCAGGTCTTCGAAAGGCTGCTCCTCCGCTTTACTCAGACTATGGTGCATTTTGTAGAGTTGGTCTGATCGGGCTCAGAGTTGCCTTTCGGCCGAACGGAGCAACATTCAGTTCGGGCGCCGTTTGAATGTCCGCTTTCCGCCCTTCATGCACCTATCGGGCAGTGCCTAAGGGGATCGAGAAGGGGGCCATGGCCAATGGCTCTCGCGGGGGTTGGACTTGGTGCCACGGTTGTTGGCGGGCCGACATCCCGCGCGTCAGACGCGCCGAGCGAAGCGAGGGAAGGTGCAGCCTGCCTCAGTGCGGCGGTTGTGATCGCGAGGAAGACAGGGAAACCCAGCCCAGGTGCTGGCGCACAGGGAGCGGCGGAATCGCGGCTGCCGCGCAGCTGCCGCGTGGCTCGAATGCCACGAACAAACGCGCGACTTCTGCTTCCATGACGCTTCCACGGCAGCAAGCGCTTCTCCGGCACAGATGCCAAAGACCAACGCATGTTTTTGATATGATTGGATTTCAGTGGTGAGCCGTACAGGATTCGAACCTGTGACCCACTGATTAAAAGTCAGTTGCTCTACCAACTGAGCTAACGGCCCACTGGAGCGGGTCCCTACAGAGACCGACCGG
>JAUIDM010000157.1 GCA_030428915.1 Alphaproteobacteria bacterium
CGACACGATCTACTCGCGCACGTTTGACGGCTCCTATCCAGCGTTCACGTCTTGGGTGCGCTTCGCGCCCCTTGACGGCAGCCGGCCCTTCACCGTGGTCAACGTCCATCTCGACTATTCCAGCCGTAATAACCGGGACCGTTCCGCCGCGCTTATCACCGAAAGGCTCGCGCCCCTGCTCGCACAGGATGAGCCCGTGATCCTCGCGGGCGATCTCAACGAACGCGCGGGCTCCACACTAGTCGGCGATCTGCGGCAAGCCGGGCTCACCTTCGCGCAGATCCCGGGATCCACCTACCATTTTGACCGGGGTATCAACCTGTTCGGCGCAATCGACCACATCGCCATGACCCGGAACGTAACGGTCGTCAGCGGCCCACACGTCCTGCGGCAGCGGTTCGACGGCGTATGGCCATCGGACCACTACCCCGTCAGTGCCGATCTTTCCCTGCCCCGCTGACATACTCCGCTCTGGCCTTTCCGGTCCCGCTTGTGTATCGGGGCGCCAACTTCAGGAAACGGCAGACCCATGGACCTTCGCAATATCGCGATCATCGCACACGTCGACCACGGCAAGACAACGCTTGTCGACGAGCTTCTCAAGCAATCCGGCACCTTCCGGGAAAATCAAGCCACGACCGAACGGGCGATGGATTCGAACGATATCGAACGTGAGCGCGGCATCACCATCCTTGCCAAATGCACCAGCGTCGAACATGGGGCCACCCGGATCAACATCGTCGACACGCCCGGTCACGCAGATTTCGGTGGTGAGGTGGAGCGGATTCTGAACATGGTCGACGGTGTCGTCCTCCTGGTCGATGCCGCCGAAGGTCCGATGCCGCAGACCAAATTCGTGACATCCAAGGCGCTGGCGCTTGGTCTGCGCCCCATCGTCGTCCTGAACAAGGTCGACAAGCCCGACGCCGAACCCGACCGCGCGCTAAACGAGGTTTTCGACCTCTTCGCCAATCTCGGCGCCGACGACGACCAACTCGACTTCCCGCATCTTTATGCCTCGGGCCGCTCCGGCTGGGCCGACGCCGAGCTTGACGGACCACGCGAGAATCTTGACGCGCTCTTTGACCTGATCGTGCGCCACGTCCCCGCGCCGCGTCAGATCGCCGATGCTGACAAGCCGTTCCGCATGCTGGCAACGACCCTTTCCGCCGACCCCTTCATCGGCCGCATCCTGACCGGCCGCGTCGAAAGCGGCACGCTGAAGGTCGGTGAAACGATCAAGGCGCTGTCGCGCAAGGGCGAGCGCATTGAACAATTCCGCGTGACCAAGATCCTCGCCTTCCGGGGCCTTGGCCAGCAGCCCATCGACGAGGCGCAAGCGGGTGACATCGTCACCCTTGCGGGTATGACCAAGGCCACGGTCGCGGATACGCTCTGCGACGTCTCCATCGACGTGCCGCTGCCTGCCCAACCCATCGACCCGCCGACGATCTCCGTCACCTTCGGGATCAACGACTCACCGCTCGCGGGCAAGGACGGCAACAAGGTGCAGTCCCGCGTCATCCGCGAACGCCTGATGAAAGAGGCCGAGTCAAACGTCGCGATCAAGATCGAGGACACGCCCGGCGGCGAGGCTTTCGTCGTCTCGGGGCGAGGCGAATTGCAGATGGGCGTTTTGATCGAAAACATGCGCCGTGAGGGGTTCGAGCTTTCGATCTCCCGCCCCCGCGTGATTTTCCGCGAGGAAAACGGCCAGCGGATGGAACCCGTGGAGGAAGTCATCGTCGATGTCGATGATGAGTATTCCGGCGTGGTGATCGAAAAGCTTACCGGCCAGCGCAAGGGCGATCTGGTTGAGATGAAACCGGCCGGCGCGGGCAAGACCCGCATCGTCGCCCATGTTCCGTCGCGCGGGCTTATCGGCTATCACGGCCAGTTCCTGACCGATACGCGCGGCACCGGCGTTCTGAACCGCATCTTCCATGGCTGGACCCCACACAAGGGCCCGATCGACGGGCGCCATGTCGGTGTCCTGATCTCGATGGAGAACGGCGTGTCTGTGGCCTATGCGCTCTGGAACCTCGAAGATCGCGGCAAGCTCTTCATCGGCGCGCAGGAACAGGTCTATGAGGGGATGATCATCGGCGAACATTCCCGCGACAATGATCTGGAAGTGAACCCGCTGAAGGGCAAGAAGCTGACCAACGTCCGCGCCTCGGGCACGGATGAGGCGGTCCGCCTGACGCCCCCGGTTCGGATGAGCCTGGAAGAGGCTATCGCCTATGTCCAGGACGATGAACTCGTGGAAGTCACGCCCAAGATCGTGCGGCTGCGCAAACGCTTCCTCGACCCGCATGAACGCAAGCGGCAGGCCCGGGCGGGCTAGGAACGTCCGCTCTGTCCCCCTTGCGCATCGAGATGCGCCTCCGGCACGAATGTCTGGGTCTCCATCGGCGGACGCACATATCCCTGCTGGGGCGGACGGGGTTCAAGCTCCAGAGGCGGCCTCGCGATATCCCGATACGGGATCATCGACAGAAGATGCGAGATGCAGTTCAGCCGCGCGTGCTTCTTGATATCGGATTCGACGACATACCAGGGCGCTTCCTTGATGTCCGTATGTGCGAACATCTCGTCCTTCGCGCGTGAATAATCCACCCAACGCTTGCGGCTTTCGAGGTCCATCGGGCTCAGCTTCCATCGTTTCGTCGGGTCCGTCAGGCGCCGCTGGAAGCGCCGCTCCTGCTCTTCATCGCTGACTGAAAACCAGTATTTGATGAGCTGAATGCCGGACCGGACCAGCATGCTTTCGAATTCGGGGCACGAGCGCAGGAATTCCTCGTACTCCGTGTCGGTGCAGAAACCCATAACGCGCTCGACACCGGCGCGGTTGTACCACGAGCGGTCGAAGATCACCATTTCGCCCGCTGCCGGAAGATGCGCGACATAGCGCTGGAAGTACCACTGGGTCTTCTCCCGTTCGGTCGGCGCGGGCAGCGCGACGACGGGGGCAACCCGTGGATTCAGCGGCTCCGTGATGCGCTTGATCGTGCCGCCTTTACCCGCGGCATCGCGGCCTTCGAAGATGACTGCGACCCGATGCCCTGTGGCCCGGATCCACTCCTGCATCGTAACAAGCTCGATCTGCAGCTTTACGAGCGCCTCTTCATACTTCGTGTTACTGATTTTCCTGGATCTGTCGCGGGCTTCAGCCCGGTGTTCACTAGCGGCAGATTTGGACATTGGTCGCACCTTTCCTCACGCGCGCTCCCAACAGTATAACACAGCCAGGATTCTTGCCGCGACACCGCCACATCCGCCAGTCGCGGATGTAAGCAACGTGCAGGTCGTCAATGGGGCGGCTTTGGTTGCGTCGGTATGATCGTCGCAGGGATCACCAACGTTTTTATCTCCGCGCTGAACTACCCCGGATCAGGCTCGGCACGGGTGGCGGCATGACTTCCGCCATCTAATGCTCGCGCCTCAAATCCCCTCGAAAGCCGCCTTCTGGCGCGCAGACCAGCGGACGCGCAATAGATAGCCGTCGTCGCCTTGTTCCTCGGACTGGACCACGCCCTGATCATGAAGCCATGCGCGCGCCTTTCCGGCGCTGAAGGGAAGGGTCAGAACGGTTTCGCTCCGCTCCTCATCAAGTGCTCCGCCGATGGCATCAAGAAGGCCCGCCAACCCCTCGCCCGTCAGGGCCGAGACGGCATGGACACCCGGCTTGCGCGCGTCCTGCACCTCCAGCGCCTCGCGCAACGGTGGCGCCAGCAGGTCGATCTTGTTCCAGACTTCGAACACCGGCACGCCTTCATCGACGCCGAGGCTTTCAAGGATATCGCCGACATCGGCGGCCTGTTCCTCGGTTTCAGGATGCGCGATATCGCGCACATGAAGGATCAGGTCCGCCTCCAGAACCTCTTCCAGGGTCGCACGAAAGGCGGCGACAAGCTGCGTCGGCAGGTCGGAGATGAAGCCCACGGTATCAGAAAGGATCACCTTTTTGCCCGAGGGCAGTTCGACCCCACGCATCGTCGGGTCGAGCGTGGCAAAAAGCATGTCCTTGGCCAGAACCTCGGCCCCGGTCATGCGGTTGAAGAGCGTGGACTTGCCCGCGTTCGTATAGCCCACCAGCGCCACGATGGGGAACGGCACCTTGCGCCGGGCGGCGCGGTGCAACTCGCGCGTCTTGACCACCTTGGCCAGCTGGCGGCGGATCTTGACCACCTCTTCGTCGATGGCACGGCGGTCCGCCTCGATCTGGGTTTCCCCCGGCCCCCCGACAAATCCCAACCCGCCGCGCTGGCGTTCAAGATGGGTCCAGGCCCGGACGAGTCGGGTGCGCTGGTAGGAAAGCGCGGCAAGCTCCACCTGCAACACGCCTTCCCGCGTCCGGGCCCTGTCGGCGAATATCTCAAGGATCAGCCCGGTCCGGTCGAGGAGCTTCACGCCCCATTCCTTCTCAAGATTGCGCTGCTGCACCGGGCTGACGGGCCCGTCGACCAGCACCAGCTCGACCTCGGCCGCGGCAAAGCGGGCTTTCAGCTCCTCGATCTTGCCGGAGCCGAACAGCATGCCCGGCTGTACCTTCGGCAGGCGGACGATTTCAGAGCCGGTTATGTCAAGGTCGGGAAGTGCACCTGCGAGAGATACCGCCTCGGCAAGGGCATGCTCGGGCATCCGGCGCGACTTGCGGCCGGATTTCATATCGGGATGAAGGACATAGGCGCGTGTCGGCCGGTCCTTTACGGTATGGGGTTCAGTCAGTCTTCGCCCTCATAAAGCGAGATCGGTTGGCCCGGCATGATCGTGGAGATCGCATGCTTGTAGACAAGCTGGGACTGCCCGTCACGGCGCAGGAGAACGCAAAAATTATCAAACCAGGTAATTACCCCCTGCAGCTTGACCCCGTTGATCAGGAAGATCGTGACGGGAACCTTTGCCTTGCGGACGTGATTGAGAAAAGCGTCCTGCAAATTCTGTTTGTCGGCAGCCATAATTGTCGTCGCCTTTTATGTTCTGTTCGCGCGTTGACGCCCCTCGGCGCTGCACCGGGGGCTTGGGGCGAGTATGCGAAAGAATTTCCGAGTTTCCAGCCCAAAGTTACGATTTTCGCGCGATTGTAGCTGGTTAACCTAGCTGCGCCAGAAATCCGGGTTGAGCAGCGCAATGATCGCAAGGGTCTCCAGTCGCCCCAGAACCATGGCCGCAGCCAGAATGATCCGCGCAGCACCGTCGATGTCGGCCCAGGAAAGAGGCGTGCCGGCGGTCACCGATGAAAGCGGGCCGGTCGTGGAAAGCGATGCGACCGCAAAGGTTGTAGACGCCACGAAATCGAGCCCGGTCAGCGACAAGGCAAGCATCGTGACCGCTATGGAGAGCGCGAAGAGCATGAAGAAGATCCAGGCCATTTGGGCGCCCTGCCGTCGCAACCGACGCGCCTCTGCCCCTGCCCCGCCGACCGAGTTCGGATGGATCAACCGTTCGATTTCACGCTCACCATGGCGAAAGAGCGCGTAGACCCTAAGCAATTTCACCCCGCCGGCGGTCGTGGCCACGCCGCCCCCCATGACCGCAAGTCCGGCAAGGATGAGGCCTGGCGTGGCAAGACCCGACCAGGCCCGAGCCTCGGCCCAGTCGACGGATTCGAACCCTGCCGTCGTCAGGAAGGACATGACGGTAAAGACTGTCCCCCAAAGTGCGGCCAGGGCCGCACCCGTATCGCTGACCTCATCGACCTCGAGTGCGCCGACCCAGTGACGCAGGAACAGAAGTGCGGGCACCGCCGTGACCAGAAGAAGCGCCATGCGCAGTTCCGGGTCGGCAGCGAATGCCTGCCCGCTCAGGAATGTGCGGCCCGCGGGGTAAAGGCGCCGCGAGAGGCCAAAGATGAGGAAGAGGAAGATCAGGGCCTCTCCCCCGATACCAGCTCCGCTGCCAGACATTCCGCCGACGGGCGAGATGCCCGACGTGGCGAGCGTCGACATGGCATGACACGCCGCCACCAACGCGGTGTCCCCGGCCATGATCAGCCCGATCCAAAGGATCAAGGTCAATCCGGCATAGGCCGGAAACACCGTCACCGTATGCCGCCATATCCGTTCAGATTGGGACACGAGACGCGAGGCGTGGCCACCGACAACAGCTATGCCACGTCCCGCCTGCGCACCGGTCAACACCTCAAACCCGCCGAGGTTCATCGGCGCGAGGATGGCCACGGCTGTGACCAGCACCAGAAAACCGCCCATCCATCCGACAAGCGCCCGCCACAGATGCACCGTGGCCGGCAGGCGCTCAGGTTCGAAGAGCGTGGCACCGGTGGTCGTCAGCGAAGACACCATTTCCCACCACGCGCGGGGAAATGTCGTATCGGGCACCGCCTCGGCAAAGGGCACGGCCAGCATCATCGGCAGGACGGTGAACGCGCCGAACAGCGTCAGGAGCTGGTCGCGGGCGGGCTGGGTCGGACGATTGGCCGCCGTCGCCACCGCCAGCAGTGCCGCAGCCATCAAAAAGAGCGTGCCCGCGTAGAAGAAAGCCCTGGCCACAGCATAGTCGCGCCCAAGATAGCCGTGGACGGCCGGCACATACATCGCCAACGCGCCGATCCCCATCAGGATCACGAAGAACGGAACCTGATGCAGACGACTCATGGTTCAGAAAAAGTCGATGGAAACTTGCAAGAGCCGCTCGACCTCGGGCACGTCGCCAGCCATGCAGAAGAGCGCGATGACATCGCCTTCCTCGACCCGGGTGTCGCCGGTTGGCTTGACCACCTTGTCGCCCTTCATCAAGGCCCCCATCAGCACGCCTTCGGGAAATTCGATGTCGCGCACCGCACGCCCGGCAATGGGCGAGGTTGAGAGCACCTGCGCCTCGATCACTTCCGCCTCGGCATCGCCGATAGAATAGATCGCGCGCACCCTTCCGTGGCGGATATGGCGCAGGATCGAGGATACGGTTGTGGCGCGCGGGTTGATATAGGCGTCGATGTCGAGCGCCCCCATCAGCGGCACAAGCGTCGGATCGTTGATCAGCGCGATGGCCATCTTGCAGCCCGCCTGCTTGGCGCGGACGGCGGCAAGGATGTTGGTCTTGTCGTCATCAGTCACCGCCAGCACCGCATCGGCACGATCGACATTCGCCTCGGCCAGCAGGTCCGTGTTCATGCCGTCGCCGTTCAACACGATGGTGCGTTCCAGCTCATCCGCGGCCAGTTCCGCCTGTGCGCGGCTGCGTTCGATCATCTTGGCCCGGACCCGGTCGGTCCGGCGTTCCAGCGCGCGGGCCACGGCGAGGCCGACATTGCCGCCGCCGATAATGACGATGCGCTCCTGCTTTTTCGTGGCTTTGCCGAAGATCTCCAGCGTCCGGTTGACGTCCTCCACATGGGAGAAGACATAAATCTGGTCGCCCTTGAACAACTGGTCGTCCGGCTCGGGCGCGAAAAGGTGACCTTCCCGACGGATGCCGACCACGATGGCGCGAAGCGTGGAAAAGAGGTCCGTCAACTGGCGCAACGGCGTGTTCAGCACCGGGCAATCCTCGCTGAGCGCCACGCCCAGAAGTTGCGCCTTGCCGTTCATGAAGCTTTCGGTGTCGAACGTGGATGGCGCGGCCAGTCTCTGCAACGCGGCCTCGGCCACTTCGCGCTCGGGACTGATCACGACATCGATGGGCAGATGATCGCGCCGGTACAGGTCGGAATAGATTGCATCCATGTAGGATTGTGCCCGCAGCCGGGCGATCTTCCGGGTAATGCCGAAGACCGAATGGGCCACCTGACAGGTGACCATATTGACCTCGTCCGAATGGGTCGCCGCGATGATCATGTCGGCATCTCGCGCGCCTGCGCGTTCCAGCACATCGGGATAGGAGGCAAAGCCTGCAACACCCTGCACATCCAGCGCCTCGGTCGCGCGGCGCACCAGTTCGATGTTATTGTCGACGACCGTGACGTCGTTCTTTTCGCCCGACAGATGCCGCGCGATCTGCCAGCCGACCTGGCCCGCGCCGCAGATGATGACTTTCATGGCCGCTCCCGCTTGAGGCTGCGGCTCTTGATAGGCGCAGCCCGTGGCGCGGTCAACGTTGCGCCATGCGTGGTTCCCCGATTGCACCCAATCGCGCAATCGCCATACTTGGCCCGACCGAGTGGAGACCCGACATGGCGAAATCCGAACCGATTGCCCCACAGGCGATCCCCTTCGTGGGCGAGATCACGAAATACCTGGAAACCGAGGCCCCCGCCGCTATCCGTGACGCGATCGAAAAGGGCGACAAGGACGACATTCTCTCAGGGACCTATCCCTATGACCGCGAGATGAAGGGCAAGGACTATGCCCGGCAGATGGAGGCGTTGCAGGTCGAACTGGTCAAGATGCTGCACGATTTCCGCAACACCGGAAAACGGCTCTGCGTTCTTTTCGAGGGCCGCGACGCTGCCGGTAAGGGCGGCACGATCGAACGGATGCGCGAAAACCTCAATCCGCGCTCGGCCTATATCGTGGCCCTTCCAAAGCCGACGGATCGCGAGGCAACACAGTGGTATTTCCAACGCTATACGGACTGGCTGCCCGCAGCCGGTGAAATCGCACTCTTTGACCGGTCCTGGTACAATCGGGGCGTCGTCGAAGAAGTCTTCGGCTTCTGCACGCCTGCGCAGCGGCAGCTATTCTTCAAGCAGCTTCCGGAATTCGAACAGATGATCGTCGACGAGGGAATCACTCTGGTGAAGCTCTGGCTGAATGTCGGCAGGGCCGAGCAGCTTCGCCGCTTTCTCAAGCGCGAAAAAGATCCGCTGAAACAGTGGAAACTGAGCTGGATCGACGTCGAGGGGTTGAAGAAGTGGGACGCCTATACTGCCGCGATCCGCGAAACGTTGAAGAAAAGCCACCGCAAACACGCGCCCTGGACCGTGATCCGCGCCGATGACAAGGCGCGCGCGCGCATCGCGGCAATCCAGACCGTGCTGAGCCGGGTCGATTATGCGGGCAAGGATGTGAAAGCTATCGGCAAGGCCGACCGGAAGATCTGCGGGGGCCCCGACATCCTCGATGCCTAAACAGGGATATCATCACGGCGATCTGAGGCGCGCGCTCATTGATGCGGCGTTGAAACTGATCGAACAGCAGGGGCCGCAGGGTTTCACGCTGTCTGATGCCGCCAAATCGGCGGGCGTCACGCCTGCCGCCGTCTATCGCCATTTCGCGGGCCGCGACGACCTGATCGCCGAATGTGCGCGGCAGGGGTTCGAGATCTTCGCCGATCTGATGGATCACGCCTATAACGGCGGCAAGCCCTCGGCTCTTTCGGCCTTCGAGGCGACAGGGCGCGCCTATCTGGCCTTCGCGCGCAAGTTCCCCGGTCATTACATGGCGATGTTTGAAAGCGGCATCTCGCTCAATGCCAATCCTGGGCTTGCCCGCGCTTCAGAGCGTGCACGCCTTGTCTTTTCGCGTGCTGCCGAAAAACTGTCGCAGCATATCCCCGAGGGCAAGCGTCCGCCCGCGGCAATGTTCTCGGCCCATATCTGGGCTATGAGCCATGGCGTTGTCG
>JAUIDM010000533.1 GCA_030428915.1 Alphaproteobacteria bacterium
TGCTCCGCCTAGGAACCGGCCGGGGCAAGGTCACCAAATTTCTGACGCATTCCGTTGCTAGGCGGGATACTTGGGCAAACGGGCAGACGGAAGGTTGAGTGACCGCACTTGAACACAGCTACCGTTACGCCGCGGACTCGGCCCTGCGGGACGTTGCCGGCGGTCACGTTCTTTCCCTTGCCTCGGACCTGGGTCAAGCGCCGGACCGGGCCGGGCAGTTCCTGACGGCGCGCGCGCGTCATCCGATGGAAACAGCGCGCGCTTTGCGGGCGGTGTCGAAAATCGTCGGGTCGCGGTTCTATGTACCGCCCGCGATGCTGGCGCGTATTCTGGCCGAGGCCGACCCGGTGGCGACCGTCAGCCCCGGCGCCGTGCGGTTTGAAGGGTTTTCGGCCTGTTGCAGCACCTATATCCGCCTCGACCTGGACGATGCCGCCCTTGACGTGTCGGAACGCCGAAACGGCACGACGAATGTCGACTTCGGGCCGGAACTGCGCGGCGCGCTTGCCACCGTCGCGAAGGGCACCAGGCTGGACCTGACAATCGGGGCCGATGCGGTGGCGATTGCAATGAACGGCCATGAGATCGTCGAAAAGAAGGTGCCGTTGCCGCTCCGCTGGCTGAAAGGGTTCGCCGAGGTTCAGATCATTCTGGCCGGGATGGAGCCCGCCTTTCGCGTACCGCGTGTCGCCGCCCAGCGCTTCCTGCGGCAATGCCCGCGCGGCAAGTCCGATCACCTGCAATGGGTCAGTGCGATGGCTGGGCAGGTCCGGTTGTCGGCGCGCGAAACGCCGTGCGCCGTTCCGCTCCGTGGCGCGCATCGCCTGCGGGTGCTGGAGACACTCGCGCCCATGGCCGAGGCGATGGAGGTCCATGTCAACCGCACGACCGGGGCCAGTGCCTGGACGCTCGACTTTGGCGCCCAGCGCCTTTGCCTTGTGCTGAATGCCGAACCCTGGCGCGGCTTTTCCGGCGATGGTGGACTTTTATCGAGCCTAGCGGTGATGGACGATGCCGCCGTGCGGGTTCTGAAGGCTCAGCTTCACTGGCAGGACCGGATCGACACGCAGACACTGTCCAACGCCACCGGGCTCGACTCCGAGGCGGTCCGGAGCGGTCTTGCCCGGCTTGCCGCGATGGGTCTCATTGGTTTTGATCTGACACGGGGGGGCTATTTCCACCGCGTCCTGCCGTTTCAGATGGACCGGATAGAGGCGCTGAATCCAAGGCTCAAGGCGGCGCGGACCCTGTTGGATGCCGGGGCAGTCCGTGTGACTGGGGCCGGTGCCGAGGTAGACAGCGACTCTGTCACCCACAGGATAGCGCGGCAGGGCGACGACTGGCGCTGCACCTGTCCGTGGTACGCCAGGAACGGAACCCAGCGCGGCCCGTGCAAGCATGTTCTGGCGGTCGAGATGTACATGGAGAGCGGTCAATGACCGAAGACGATCTGATCCGTCTGGTGTCGACGAAGGACGCAAAGACCGTTCTCACACGATTGGCAGAGACGGCGCCCGCGGACCGGCGCAAGCATGCCGCGGCTGTGATCAGAATGTTCAAGGCTGTGGATCGATACTGGAACACCGGGGCCGATGCGACAAGGCCATCGGTCAAGGATGGCGATGCGGTCAGCGTGGCGGTTCTGGCCACCGCGACGCTCTCTGAACTGAAAAACCTTCCCTTCGTTCCAATTCCGCATGGGATTGGCTTCGCGGAGATTGTCCGCGCTCTGAACCCCGAATGGGTGCAGGGGCTGGTGGACCATATGGTGGAGGATAACCCATTCCTGATCGGAAAGGTCGCACCGCTCTGGGAACAGGGTTTCTGCGCCAAGCCCACCAGTGACGCCTATATTCTGGGCTACTACACTCACGCCAATTGGCGCACCACATCGCTTGATGAGATGGCGCTTCTGTCCGAGGATGTCTGG
>JAUIDM010000534.1 GCA_030428915.1 Alphaproteobacteria bacterium
TGATTTTATTGGGGAATGGCGACTCGAAAGGGTGATCGAGGATCGTTTGGCAAGCCAGCGGGGCCGGTTCGAGGGGCACGCCCGGTTCACACTACTGGGGCAGGCCCTGAAGTACCGCGAGGAAGGGCAGTTGCGGCTGGGCTCCGGCCCGGCGATGGCAGCGGTCCGCGACTATGTGTGGCGGGACGAGGGCGGACGCATTGCGGTCGATTACGGCGACGGGCGGGTGTTTCACAGCTTCGATCCCGCAGAACCGGTGGCCCGCCACATCTGCACACCTGACGACTACCGGGTGCGGTACGAATTTTCCCGCTGGCCGGACTGGCAGGCGGAATGGACCGTGTCGGGTCCCCGCAAGGACTACACGATGATCAGCCGCTATGCGCGGCCGTGAAATGGTTTTAAAGCAGGATAGGTAAGGTGGGCTTGAACCCACCTTACCTCTGGTCTGAAAGTCCCGAGACGGAACCGATCGGATCAGATCTCGTCGAGCGCCTCGACGGCCTTTTGCAGCTTGTCCTTCGTGACCTCTTTCTCGGTCACTTTGGCGCCTTCGACGATCAGGTCGACGACCTTGTCTTCGAAGATCGGCGCGCGGAGCTGTTGCTGCATCTGCGGATTCTTCTGCACGAACTCGAAGAAGGCGCGCTCCTGACCCGGATACTGCCGGGCCTGCATCATCACCGCCTGCGTCATCTCGCTGTCGGTGACCTCAACCTTTTCCTTGCGGCCGATCTCGGCCAGGAGGAGACCCAGACGCACGCGGCGTTCGGCCAGCGACTTGTGCTCGTCCGTCGGCTCGATGTGGGCGTGGTTATGGTCGTGCACGTCGGGGTTTTCGTCGTGCCACAACTGGTGAGCGATCTGACCGGCCTCAGCCTCTACAAGGCTCGGCGGCAGGTCGAATTTCACCAGCTTGTCGAGCTGGTCCAGAAGCGCGCGCTTCATCACCTGGCGCGAGGCGCCGACATATTCGGCTTCCAGGCGCTCGGTGATCTGGCCCTTGAGCGCGTCGAGGCTTTCGGCGCCGAACTGCTTGGCAAGCTCGTCGTCGATCTCGGCGGGCTTCGCGCCTTTCACGGCCTTCACGGTGCAGTCGAAGACAGCTTCCTTGCCGGCCAGATGCTTTGCGCCATATTCCTCGGGGAAGGAGACCTTGACGGCCACTTCATCACCGGCCTTGGCGCCGACAAGCTGTTCCTCGAAACCGGGAATGAACGAACCGGAGCCGAGTTCGAGCGGGTAATCCTCGCCCGCGCCGCCTTCAAATGCCTCGCCATCGATCTTGCCGACGAAGTCGATCACGACCTGATCGCCGTCCTTGGCCTTGGTGCCCTTCTTCTTGTCCTCGAAATTCTTCGCGGATTTCGCCAGGTTCTCCAGCGCTTCGGTCACGGCCTTGTCGTCGGCCTTCACGACCATTTTTTCCAGCTTGAGCTTGGAAAGATCGACCTCGGGGATTTCCGGCAGCGCCTCGTAGGACATCTCGACGACAACGTCGTCACCCTCTTTCCAGGTCTCGCCGCCCTGCATCTCCACCTTCGGCTGCAAAGCCGGGCGGTCGCCGGTCTTGTCGAAATGCGACTTCATTGCACCGTCGATCGCGTCCTGCATCGCGTCGCCGAGGATGCGCTGGCCGAACTGCTTTTTCAGCAGCGCCATCGGCACCTTGCCCTTGCGGAAGCCCTTCATCTCCACGTCCGGCTGCGCCTCGAGGAGCTTTTCATTGACTTTCGCGTCCAGATCGGCGGCTGGCACCGTGATCGTGTAGCTGCGCTTCAGACCTTCGTTCAGGGTCTCGGTGACCTGCATTCCTTCGTCCTTTTATCCATGGTGCGGGTGGAGGGACTTGAACCCCCACGCCTTGCGGCGCCAGAACCTAAATCTGGTGCGTCTGCCAATTTCGCCACACCCGCGATGCCC
>JAUIDM010000158.1 GCA_030428915.1 Alphaproteobacteria bacterium
GGTCAGTCGAAAATGCTGGAAAACCTCTCGACCTTCCCCAATCCAATGGCCTCGATGCCAGGTTTCGAAGCGCTGCAGCGTCAGCAGCAGGCTTTCCTGAAGTCGATCATGGGTGGCTTTCCGGGATCATCCGGTCCGTCGCCCGATGACGAACCCGAAGAAAAGCCCAAGGGTAAAGCCAAGGCGCAGGGCGGCGACGATCTGGACGCGATCAAGAAGCAGCTGGCCGATTTGCAGTCGAAGCTCTCGAAACTCTGATACTGCGGCCGGTGGTCCCGCCGGGCGCCTCCGGCGGGAGTGTTTTCGACAGAAAGTGCCTGACTTCAGGTGCCTTTAACCTCGGAAGCCGCGGCGACGAGCGCATCCGCAATGGTATCGAGTTCTGCCGTTGTGAGCCGCGCAGGCAGGCGCAGGTCGCAGGCACGCATCAGCATGCCACGGGTTCTGGGCAAGTCGGGCTGATCGCCCAGAAACTGCCAGTTCCAATACGCTCGGGCATTGTCGGCCGACAGGCCGAAGACCTGCACGCTGACGCCGCGTGTCTTGGCCGCCTCCTGAAAGGCGCGAGCCTCGTCGTCACTTCCGAAACTGACGAGGTTGAACTGAAGCGAATCCGGCGCGCGTTCTTCCTGCGGCAAGGCAGGCGGCACGTCGATCCAGGGCGAGTGGTTCAGGCGATCGGCCACATAATCGTGGTTGCGCCTTCCGGCTGCCACACGACCGGCGATCTCGCCGATCTGCGGCCGGATCACCGCGGCCGACAGGTTTTGCATCCGCATGTTGTAGAGCGGCAGCCTGTTCTGCCAGTTCACAAAGCTGTTCTGCAGGCCGGGATGTTTTTTCCAGTTATGCTCATAGGCGCCCGACATGATCACCGCGCGGGCGGCAAGCTCGGGGTCGTCGGTGACGAACATGCCGCCCTCGCCCGCATTCACCAGCTTGTAGGACTGGAACGAGAAACAGCCGATCCTGCCGATCGTGCCGATCTTGCGGCCGTTCCAAAGGGTGCCCAGCGAATGGGCGGCATCCTCGATGACCGGCAGACCGCGCGCGTCGCATTCTTCCATGATCGCGTCCATGTCCGATGTATGGCCGCGCATGTGGCTGATCAGAACGGCATCCGCGCCGTCAAGCTTTGCGCGGAAATCGTCAAGGTCGATGCGGAAGTTCGGGCCGACCTCGACGAGAACAGGCGTGCAGTCGGCATGGACCACCGCCGAGGGTACGGCGGCGAAGGTGAAGGCCGGGATCAGCACCCGTGCGCCCCTTGGCAGATCGAGTGCCTTCAGCGCGAGGAAAAGCGCGGCCGAGCAGGAGGAAACGGCGAGCGCATAGCGCGTACCAATGAACGCGGCGAATTCGGCCTCCAGCAGGGCCACCGGCGCGCCTTCGGGGGCGGTGTAGCGGAAGAGGTCGCCTGTGCTCAGAAGCCGGTCGATCTCGGCCCGTGCGGCCTCGGGGATCGGTTCGGCCTGATAGGGATCGGGAGCTTTTGCCGGGGCGAGGGCGGTGTCGGCCATTCTTCACCTTTTTGAAATCTCGAATTTCACTATTCTTTACCTCATGCGTCAGCCAAACGCCACAGGCCGCCCGAAGGCGGCCTGCACCAATCAGCGAAAAAGCGCGCTCAGACGTTCAGCAGCAGATGTTCGCGTTCCCAGGGGCTGATGACCTGCAGGAACTCCTTGTACTCGTTGCGCTTGACCGCCTCGTAGATGTCGCAGAATTCCCCCCCCAGCGCCTCGCGCACCGGCTGGCACTCCGAGAATAGGTCGAGCGCATCGCCGAGCGTGGTCGGCAACTCGTCGGAGTCGATATAGGCGTTGCCGACCTTTTCAGGGCGCGGCATCTTTTTCTCCATCAGGCCGAGATAGCCGCAGACCATGGTCGCGACCATGCCGAGATAAGGGTTGCAGTCCATCCCCGGCAGGCGGTTTTCCAGACGCCGCGCGGCGGGTTCGGAGATCGGCACCCTCAGGCCGGTCGTGCGGTTGTCGCGTCCCCATTCGAGGTTGATGGGCGCGGCGAAATCCGGGACGTAGCGGCGGTAGGAGTTCACGTATGGCGCCATCAGCGCCACCACCGCGGGCAGATAGTTCTGCATACCCGCGATGAAATGCATGAAGGCGTCGGTTTCTTTCCCCTTGCCGTCGGCAAAGATATTCTTGCCGGTCTTGATGTCGACGACCGACTGGTGGATGTGCATGGCCGAGCCGGGTTCACCCTCTATGGGCTTGGCCATGAAGGTGGCGAAACTGTCGTGGCGCAACGCCGCCTCTCGGATCAGCCGCTTGAAATAGAAAACCTCGTCGGCCAGAACGACCGGATCGCCATGGGACAGGTTCAGCTCCACCTGGCCCGCACCGCCTTCCTGCACGATGCCGTCTATTTCCAGGCCCTGCGCCTCGGCAAAGTCGTAGATGTCATCGATCACCTTGCCGTATTCGTCGACCGCCGACATCGAGTAGGCCTGATTGGCCATCACCCGGCGGCCGGACCGGCCGATGGGCGGGATCACCGGCTGGTTGGGGTCGATGTTGCGGGCGACAATGTAGAACTCCATCTCGGGCGCGACGATGGGGCGCCAGCCCTGTTCGGCATAGAGCTTGACCAGGTGCTTGAGCACATTGCGCGGCGCCATCGGTACTGGATCGCCCTTCTGGTCCAACACGTCGTGGATGACCTGCAAGGTCCAGTCCGCCGTCCACGGAACCGCCGTCGCGGTCGAGAAATCGGGGACCAACACCATGTCGGGCTCAGTGAACTCACTTTCGTCCGGCATGTCGGCATAGTCGCCGGTGATCGTCTGGGCGAAGATCGAGTTGGGCAGATGGAAGTATTTCTGCTTGCCGAATTTGGAGGCGGGCATCGCCTTGCCCTTGGCCACGCCGGCAAGATCGGAGACGAGGCATTCGACCTCATCCAGACGACGTCCGGCTATGTATTCCTGAGCGGCTTCGGGCAGTTTCTGGGTCCAGTCGGACATGGGTCACACTGTTTTCAGTTTCGTTTTTGCTTGAAGAAATCCGCAATTCTGTCGGCAATCGCGGCGGAGGAGTTGGTCGGGGCAAAGCGCGCGCGGGCCGCATCCATCAGTTCATCGGGGACAAGTCCCTTGCCACGCGTCGTCATCAGCCCGTCAATGAAATCGTTGCCGTATTCGGGATGGGCCTGAACCGTATAGGCACGGTCGTCGTAGAGCAGGGCAGCATGGGTGCAGAAGGCATTGGTGCCGACGGTTTCCGCCGCCGCCGGCTTCTCCACAACCTGATCCTGGTGCCAGGCGTTGAGATTTACCGTCTCGCCATCGAACTGATAGTCCTGCGGACCGACGGCCCAGCCGCCTTTGAACTTCTCAACACGGCCGCCAAGCGCCTGCGCGATGATCTGGTGGCCGAAGCATATGCCGACCATCGGCACCTTTTCGGCGTAAGCCTTGCGAATGAAATCCTCGAGCGGCTTGATGAAGGGATGATCCTCGTAGGCGCCATGGCGCGAGCCGGTGATCAACCAGCCGTCGCAGTCGCGGACGCTTTCGGGAAACTCCATCCCCTCGACATGATATGAAGTGAAGTCGAGCCCACGTCCCGCCAGAAGCCGGACGAACATGTCCGGATAATCGCCCATCTTGTCACGAAGGACGTCGGGGGCCTGGCCAGTCTGGAGAATGCCGATACGCATTTTACTCTCTTGGTTCACGGGTTTGCGAAAGGGTGCGCCGGGCCGCATGGCTTTGCAAGCGGTCCGTGCCGGTCAGACGGTGTCGAGGTAGATTTCGACCCTTTCCTCGGGCGACAATTCGTTCATGTACAGGACTTCCTGACGCTTGGTCATCACGAGGTTGCGGATCAGTTCCTTGGGGAAGATGCGCGCGACCATCTCGCTGTTTTCGAAGGCGTCGATGGCCTCCTCCCAGGTCTCGCAGAGAAGCGGCAGATCCTCGATCGCATAGGCATTGCCGGTGATGGGTTTCGGCGGCTCCATCTCTTCCTCGATCCCGATCAGGGCCGCGCCGAGGATGCCGGCGAGCATCAGATAGGGATTCACGTCGCCCCCTGCGACACGGTGCTCGATGCGCCGTGCAGCCGGGTTGCCCGAGGGGATGCGGATCGCAGAGGTGCGGTTCTCATAAGCCCAACAGATGCCGTTCGGGGCATGGGATTCCGGGATCAGCCGGTCATAGCTGTTGGCGTGTGGCGCGAAGAGGAGCGTACAGTCGCGCATCGCGGCAAGGCAGCCCGCGACCGCGTGGCGCAGCATGTCCGATCCTTCGGGGCCGTCATTGGAAAAGACGTTGTCGCCGTCCTTGTCGATGACCGAGAAATGGGTGTGAAGGCCGTTTCCGGAATATTCCGGGTAGGGTTTGGCCATGAAGCTCGCGGCGAAGCCGTGATGCCGGGCCATGCCCTTCAGAAGCATCTTGAAAAGCCAGGCATCGTCGGCGGAGCGGAGCGCATCGTCGCAATGCATCAGGTTGATCTCGAACTGCCCGAGTCCCGATTCCGAAATGGCGGTGTCGGCGGGGATATCCATCTCTTCGCAGGCGTCGTAGAGATCGGTAAAGAAGGTGTCGAAACTGTCGAGCGCGCGGATAGACATGATCTCGGCCGCCTTGCGACGCTTGCCCGACCGGGGCGATTGCGGAACCTGAAGGTTCTTTCCCGAGTCGTCGATCAGGAAGAATTCCAGCTCCATCGCGCAAACCGGCGTCAGGCCGCGTTTCTTGTAGCGGTCAACGATGCGGGCAAGGGCGTGGCGGGGATCGCCCTCATAGGGTTTGCCGTTCTCGCGGAACATCCAGATCGGCAGCAGGGCAGACGGGCTGTCGAGCCAGGGCATAGGCATGAACCCGCGTTCGGTGGGCTTAAGGATGCCGTCCTTGTCGCCGCTTTCGAAGACGAGCGGGCTGTCGTCGATATCCTCGCCCCAGATGTCGAGATTCAAGACCGACATCGGAAAACGGGTGCCATTTTCCACGACCGCATCGGCAAAGCGGACAGGCACGCGCTTGCCGCGCGGTTGTCCGTTGAGATCGGCGGCGGCCACACGGATCGTGCGCACCTCGGGGTGTTTTCTGAGCCAGTTCTTCATCGTCTCACCTGAACGGGTCCGAGCCGTGGTTCCGAAACCGCCTTGGTTGGGACGTTTCAGTCCGCCCGGCAGCATCGGCCCATGCCCTTGGGCCTTAGCTGTTTATGATCAAATCATCGGCTTAGGCCGGGTCACTCCGCCAAGTCACGGAAATCAGGACCGCCGCCCGCATCTATAATTTGATCAAATCATGCATACTACCGGATCAACTGCGGACGCAAGCGAATTCTGCTGCGGACCGATTGCGGCAGGTGGCGGTTCAGGCGCTTGTTCACCAGCCCGAAAAGCCAGATGACGGTCAATGTCAGCAGGATGAAGTAGAAGGCAAGGATCGGGTAGGGAATGAACGGGTTGAAGGTCTTGTCCGCGAAATAGTTTGCGTAATAGAGCGCGTCGCCCATCTGCCGGACCGTCGGAAAGCCGGAGAAAAAGACGAGCGTCGTGGCATGAAAGAGAAAAATCGCCTCGTTCGTATAGGCGGGCCAGCCAAGTCGAAGCATTGTCGGCCAGATGATCCGGCGAAAGCGGCTCCAGCCAGACATGCCATAGGCATCGGCGGCCTCGATATCGCCCTTGGGGATCGATTGTAACGCCCCGAAGAAGATCTCGGCGGAATAGGCGGCGGTGTTGAGGAAAAGCACGATCAGCGCGCCAAGTGCCGCCGCGGTCAGCGGGGCCATCACGGGATAGGTGGATTTCAGGCTGAGAAACAGGAAGTAGGCGAAGAAGAACTGGATGAAGAGCGGCGAGCCACGGAAGACGAAAACGAACCATTCGGCGGGCTTGCGCAGCCAGGGATTGCGCGCGGCCTTTCCCATGGCAACGGCCGTCGCCAGCACGAAGCCCGACAAAAGCGCCAGTGTGCCGAAATAGATGTTCCAGATCATGCCCGAGCCGATCAGCGTGAACTGCTGGCAGAGCGTGAAGTCGGATCGCGGCAGCAGCCGTTCGCCATGGCCAAGACTGCGCAGCCCGTAATCCGCGATGGTTTCCCAGCAACTCATGCGGCGGCCTTTCGCTGTGCCTCGCCGGCCATGGTCGCCTGCCCCTTGGTCAGGCGGGCCATGATCTTGTCGAGGACGATTTCCGAGACGCGGGTGAAGGCAAGATAGAAGATCAGAAGCGCCGCGAAGTACCACATGCGCCAGTCTGGGTGCGGGTAGTCCGTGAACTGCGCGGTCTTGGAACCGCCAAGTTCGCGTGCCCAGTAGACGATATCCTCGACCCCCAGAAGGAACAAAAGCGGCGTCGCCTTGATCAGCACCATCCACAGATTGGAAAGGCCGGGCAGGGCAAACACCCACATCTGCGGCACGAGGATACGCCAGAAGGCCTGGCGGTTGCTCATCCCGTAGGCCTCGGCCGTTTCGATCTGCGCGCGCGGTACGGCCTGCATGGCGCCGTAAAGCACGTTCGCGGCAAAGGCGCCGAAGACGATGGCGAAAGTCAGGACCGCCAGGAAGAACCCGTAGGTTTCATGCACCCATTGCGCGGCGGTGCCCAGAGGCAGCTTCGCCTCGGCACAGACGACGAAATCGTTGCCCTGCCAGACCTCCTGTTCCCAGTCGGGACATTTGACCTTGTGGCGCACCCATTCGAAGGCCTGATCGAGCGCAATTACGAAAAAGAGGAAAAAGGCGATGTCGGGCACGCCACGCACGACGGAGATATAGGTCTTGCCGAACCAGCGAAGCGGCAGGAACCGGCTGCGGGCGGCCGAGGCGCCTCCGAATCCAAAGAGAAGCGCCGCGGGCGCGGTGATCGCCAGCAGCAGCAGCACCGTTCCCACGGCCCAATAGATCGACTGATGCTTGCCTGTTGTCAGGTAGCAACTGAGCCAGGTGAGGCCCTCAAGCGTTGCGGGATCGGTGCAATAGCTGAACATGGGTCAGATGGGCGGGGTCCGAAAAACCCCGCCCATTCTCCTTAGAACAAGGCGATTTCTTCACCGAACCACTTCTTGAGCAGTTCGTTCAGCGTACCGTCATCCTTCATCGACTGGATCGCGGCGTCGAACTTGCCTTTCAACTCGGCATCCGATTCCCGCAGGCCCATGCCGATACCACCGCCAAGCGGCACATCATCACCGACGAAGACCAGTTCACCACCGGATTCGTTCACGATCGGAACGAGGAAGTCCTTGTCGGCCAGAACGGCATCAGCTTCGCCGTTGCGGACCGCGGCGATGGTTTCATCAGGCGTCGGGAATTCCAGGAGCGTGGCGCCGGATTCGGCCACATGGCCTGCCTGGATCGTCGCGGTCTGCGCGGCGACGATGCCCGAAAGGTCGGCATCGGCCGACAGTCCGACATAGGCCGAGGCGGTCGGCGGGTAATAGTTTTGCGTGAAGTCGATGACCTCATCCCGTTCGGCCGTGATCGACATGCCGGCGATAATCGTGTCGTAGTTGCCCGATACGAGGTTCGGGATGATCGAGTCCCAGTCGTTCGTTACCCACTCGCAGGTCAGTTCGGCGCGCTTGCACAGCTCGTCGCCCAGTTCGCGCTCGAACCCGTCCACTTCGCCTGCGTCGTTGATGAAGTTGTACGGAGGATACGCGCCTTCGGTGCCCATGCGCACGGTCTGCGCCGAGGCGAGCCCGGCGGTCAGCGCCAGCGCGGCGGCGGAAAGGATCAGCTTGTTCATTGGATACTCCCGGTTTTCTTTTTTGAGCAGCTTTTGATGGTCAGGCCGCAATGGTCGCGCTCAGGAACCCTTGCAGGCGTTCGGTTTTCGGGTTGCCGAAAAGTTCGGCCGGGGGGCCTTCTTCTTCGATCTTGCCCTGATGCAGAAAGACGACATGGTCCGAGACATCGGCAGCAAGGCGCATGTCATGGGTCACGATGATCATGGTCCGGTGTTCTTCGGCCAGCGCCTTGATCACCTTCACCACTTCCTGCTGCAATTCCGGGTCGAGCGCCGAAGTCGGTTCATCGAAGAGCAGTGCGGTCGGCTCCATGCAAAGTGCCCGCGCGATTGCCGCGCGCTGCTGCTGGCCGCCTGAAAGCTGGGCGGGAAAGACATCGCACTTGTCGCCGATGCCGACCTTTTCAAGATATTTGCGCGCCGCCGCCTCGACCTCGGTCCGGTCGCGTTTCAGGACCGTGAGCGGCGCCTCCATGACGTTTTGCAGGATCGTCATATGGGACCAGAGGTTGAACTGCTGGAACACCATCGACAGGTTCGTGCGGATGCGGATCATCTGCTCCCGGTCGGCTGGATGGCGGGCGAGCCCCTCGCCCTTCCACTTGACCTTTTCGCCCTTGAAGATGACGTCGCCCTGCTGGCTGTCCTCCAGAAGGTTGCAGCAGCGCAGGATCGTCGACTTGCCCGAGCCGGACGACCCGATGAGCGAGATCACCTTGCCGCGATGCGCGGCAAGCGAAACGCCCTTGATGACTTCGAGTTGTCCATATGCCTTGTGCAGGTCGCGGATTTCGATGACCGGTATGTCTTCTTGTGTCACGTGGTTTTCTCCCCGGCGCAAAGTAGTGCGGATATTTTGCCGCTTTACAACGCGCTTTTTGATCGTTCTTGCAGGAATCTTCCGGCGATACGCTCAGTTCACCGGTACATCTTGCGAGGGCGGCGGCGGGGTGGGCACGGAAACATAGGCACTTGCGGGGATCGTGACGAGGCCGGACAGGCCAAGGCTGGCGCGGTCGGCGGGGGAAAGTGACGCAACGGCAGCAGCCACCGCGCGGGCGATCGGGGCCGGATCGCGGTGGCGCGCGGTGATCAGCGGCAGGCCGGGCGTTGGCGCAGTATGGGCGATGACGCGCAGTTTCGCGGCAAGGTCCGGCAGATGTGCCGTGATCAGCCGCCAGGTCACGGCGTCTATGGCGGCGATGTCTGCCTTTCCGGCGGCCACGGCCTGGGCGCTGTCGCGGTGGGCGCCGGTGTGGCGGGTGTGCTTGAAGACCAGGGGCGCCACATGGTTCTGCGGCGCGGCCCAGCCCGACTGGCTGTCCTGCCCGTTGAAGGCGAGCGTGCGGTCGATGAAATCCATGACCTCGCCCGGCTCGTCCGCGCGGGTGATCAGTTCGGAATAATAATATCCCGGCGGCGCGTCGGGCAGGGCGTAGTCGAGCGTGCCGACCAGCGTCACATGACCGTGCAGCCGGGTACGATAGGGCATGCCGCAGGTCTGACCGATGAGCAGGTCGGGGCTTTCCCAGATGTCCCAGAGGCTGCCGTTGCGGGTCAGCCCTGCCGGGGCCTCACACCCCTCATCGGCGAGCGCCTCGCGGATCAGGG
>JAUIDM010000535.1 GCA_030428915.1 Alphaproteobacteria bacterium
TTGTGCTGGCCCCTTTTTTTACTTCAGCGCGGCACGGATTTGCGTCTGGGTGATCCCGAATTGACGTGACAGCGCGCCTGGTTTTACACCCGCCTTGATTGACGCGCGGATCAGGCTCACCTGCGAGCGCGTCAGCCCTTCCACGTCCGGAAGCTCCGAAGACGCCCGAGCGGCTTGGGCGGGTTCAGATGCCGCCACCTTTTCCGGCTCACTGACGTGACCACGGCGCGCCTGTTCCCGGCCAACCGCTGCGGCCAACGCCTTTAGCTCACCATCCGTCAGATATTTGAGCGCGACATCAAGATCATGCGGCAACAGCCGTGGGCGAGGATCGCGCTTTGGCGCGTCCCGCTGATCTGTTAGCGACCAAAGATCGCCTTGCTGTTCAACGTCCGATGTCATGCACCAAATATATACTGCTCCGAATGCTCGGCAAATGCGACCTCAACCGCCACTCCGTCGTGAAAGCGCGCGAAAACGGCCAGAAAGGAAATATCCACTTGTCGCGCCAAGGATTGCGCCGATCCCGACCGCCACAAAATCCACCCACTCAGCCTCACGACCAAAAGCTGGTTGTACAATCTCGATGGCGCCGCCATACGCAATGACACCAAGGCCCACCCACAGCGCCCATCTCGGTCGCACAATCGAAATTGGGAATGCGAGACTGGCAAAGGCCAGTACGTGATAGAGCTTGTCCACACCCTCAGGCCCGGCACCGGCCTCCATTGGGCTCAGGGTCAGCGCGGCAATGAGCACGCCCAGTAGCGCAGTCGCGCTGATGGCCGATATGGCGCGCCCAAAAGAGCCGGCGTGTTTGAGTGGCACTCTCACTTTCATGTTGGATCTCGAATCAATTGACCGGCGCCGAATGTCAATGACTGAACACGATTCAGGTATGATCCTGCTCAGCCAGCGCGGAGTTCAGACCATCAAACCGTTCCCCGCTGCTTTCCAGAACCGCCGGCTCGCCTGTGAAGTCCTGCCAGCGGCGGACAATGACATCGACGTATTTCGGATCGAGCTCGATCAGGGACGCGTGCCGCCCGGTCTTTTCAGCAGCGATCAGCGTCGTGCCGCTACCGCCGAAGGGATCGAAGACCAGATCGCCCTTTCGGCTTGAATTTCGGATCGCGCGTTCGACCAGGGACACCGGCTTCATCGTCGGATGCAGATCATTCTTGTGCGGTCTTTCGATGTTCCAGACATCGCCCTGGTCGCGGTCGCCACACCAATGGCGTTTCACGCCCTCGGGCCAGCCGTAGAGGATCGGCTCGTATTGCCGCTGGTAGTCCGCGCGACCAAGAGTGAACCGGTCCTTCGCCCAGATGATGAACGTCGACCAATGCCCACCGGCAGACTTGAACGCCGCCTGCAGCGTCTGCAATTCGCTTGACGACATGCAGATGTAAACGGCGCCGTCGGTGTGGGCGTTGATCAGCACACAGGCATCGTATAGGAACTGGCCGAAGGCTTCGCCCAGGGCATCGTTCTTGATCCGACGTCCCCTGCCCGCCTTTTCAGCGCCAACACCACCGGCGTAGTCCACGTTATAGGGCGGATCGCAAAAGCAGAGATCGGCTTTCACATCGCCGAGAACCTTCTCCACATCCGTGGCCACCGTGCTGTCACCGCAAAGCAGCCGATGCTTGCCCATGAGCCAGACATCGCCGGGCCGGCTGATCGGGGTGTCAGGAACCTCCGGAACATCGTCCGGGTCCGTCAGGCCGCCGGTGGTATCGATCAGCGCATCGGGCAGAATGTCGGCAAGGTCCTCGGCGCTAAACCCAACCAGGTCGAAAGCTTCGATCCCGAAATCCTCGCGCAGCTCCCCGATCTCGATGCGCAGCATCTCCGGGTCCCACTCGGCGATTTCCGCCAGACGGTTGTCGGCCAGCGTATAA
>JAUIDM010000159.1 GCA_030428915.1 Alphaproteobacteria bacterium
CTGCCGGGTACAACGGCGGATCATCCCCGCGTGTGCGGGGAACGCCCGCCGATCGCGACCGGGATGCTTAAGCCTTTCGGATCATCCCCGCGTGTGCGGGGAACGCACTGTCTCAAGGTATCCGTGATCTGGACCATACGGATCATCCCCGCGTGTGCGGGGAACGCGCAACCCGCAGGCTGGGGACGCGGTTGCCTTTCGGATCATCCCCGCGTGTGCGGGGAACGCAGAAACGCGCACTTCCAGGTCTCCGGCGTCCACGGATCATCCCCGCGTGTGCGGGGAACGCCCTGCCGGGGCGTTTGCTTTTCAGCGGGCGGACGGATCATCCCCGCGTGTGCGGGGAACGCACATAGCTGCCGCCGTCGAAAGTGTTGTAGAGCGGATCATCCCCGCGTGTGCGGGGAACGCCGCCCGCTCCGCATCAGCACGTTCTGCATCGTCGGATCATCCCCGCGTGTGCGGGGAACGCCTTCGCGGCGCTGGTTCCACAGCCGCCGAATCTGGATCATCCCCGCGTGTGCGGGGAACGCTCTGGCTGGAAGCTATTGCGCCTGCTTAATTTCTTCAATTGTCAAAGAGCTACCGATGTTCCGGTTTGTTCTTTTTGGTCGCTAGACCGGGCTTTTCCTTGTGTCAAACGCTATCAGTTTCAGCCCGTCGAAATCCACCGGGCGACGGCGGTTTTGCCCGACGGTCTCCACTTCGAACCCGGCATCGGTGGGCGACGACCAGGCCATGATCGCGTCGCCATCGTCGATCATGCCCGTCACCTGCTCCCAGATCATCTCGCGTGTACGTTTCGAGTAATTGCCCACATAGACCCCGGCGCGCACCTCCAGGAGCCAGACGGCCAACCGCCCCCGGAGACGCGGCGGGGCGTTCGACACGAACACGACCACCATCGCACTCATCCGCGCTGCCCCTCTTCGCCCGATGCCGCCGGATCGGCGAATGCAGGGCCGACAGCATCGACGGGCGGCTTGGGGCGGTCGAGGCCACCGGCGGAAAGGATCGACTCGATGTCCGGGATGACCTTTTCGAGGAGGCGCGACCTGCGGAAGCTGTCACGGCAGGCGATGCGGGTTTCCCGTACGGGATCCTTGCCGTGCAGACGTCCTTTCTCGGCCTGTCCGGCGATACGGAACGCCTCGGGCACAACCGTGTCGAATTTGTAGATGTCAGCGATGTCATACACAAAGGAAAGCGGTTTGCCGGTGTGAAGGAAGCCTATGGCAGGCGCGTAGCCAGCGGCCAGCACAGCTGCCTCGGTCAACCCATAGAGGCAGGCCGTGGCCTGGCTGAGGCAGCGGTTGGCAGTATCGGCCGTATCCCAGTTGCCCGGGTCATAGTTGCGGCGTTTCCAGGTGACGCCAAAACGGCGGGCAAGGTTGTCGTAGATGGTGCGCACACGCGACCCTTCGATGCCGCGCAGCTGGTCGATGGAGCGTTTCTCGGGCGCCTCCTCGCCAAAGCGGCGGTGGAACATCTCGCGGACAATGTTCAGGCGGGCGGTATCGTCGAGTGCCATACGGGCCTGCCACAGGAGTTTGTCGGACCGGGCGCCACCGGGCTGGCCTGCCGCGTAAAGCCGGACCCCGGCTTCGCCGACCCAGATCAGGAGCGTCCCGGCCCGCGCCGCCAGCACTACGGCTGCATGGCTGGCCCGCGCGCCCGGTTCAAGCATGATGCAGGCCAGACCGCCCACGGGAACATGCGTGCGGATGCCAGTGGCGTCGACCATGACGAAGGCGCCGTCGAGCACGTCGAGTTGCCCTTTCTCGACGAACACCATTGCGGACCGCTCCTTGAGCGGGATCGGTCGCGGCGGGGGCGCGCCGGGAAGTGGCTGCGCCATGATCAGGCGCGCCGGATCAGCATAAGGCCGCAACCGAACGCACGTGCGCGGCCGTAGCCTTCTGCCAGCTTGGCGAGGAAGGCGGCAGGGTCGGTGACGCGCAGCACGCCGGCGAGGTCAAAGACCCCGAAACGCGCGGGACGGCCCTTGCGCGGAACCTCTTGGGTGTCGTAGCGCTCAAGGCTCATGGCCTCGGGCGTGAACCCGATCGCGTGACGTTCCAGCCAGGCCTGCGCGGCTTCCTCGGCAAGGCGGTCGCGGTGTTCGGCATGGTCTCTTGCCGGGTGGTTCCGAAGCAGGTCCATGGCCACGTCGTGACGCTTGCCGCGGCCAGGTCCGTTCTTGCGCGCGACCGTGGCATTGACGCGAAGGTGAAACGCCAGCCGGTCGCCCGGGGATAACGCAGCTTCGAAAGGACGCGTTTCGACCTCGAAGATCGGTGAACCTGTTTCCGGCGCGCGGCGGCTGAGGATCATGTAGCGCCCGCGCCCGTCTTCCTTGCGCCACAGAAAGTCCCGCTCTGCATCCGGGGCAGCGAAAAGGGACCAGACCGCGCGGTGATCGGTGTTCAGGCTGGTATCATCCTCGGGCATCAGCGCAGCCGCCAGTGCGGCGACGGAAGGCTCGTCGCGCAACGTGACGCGGGAAAGGTACAGGTCCGTCATCCGATCTCCTCCACCCACTCGTCGCGGGTCGCGAAATGCCAGGCGACGCGGTCCAGCGGCTGGTCGTTGCGGCGGCGCTTCTGGCGGTGGCGGTTCGACGGTCCAAGGTCGTCGGGGGCTTCGGCGGCGTGGAGCCGGCTTTGCCCCGGTTTCGCGGCGCGATCCGTGGCTGCCAGTGCCTCCGGCCCGCTGGTGGCTTCGATCAGCATAGGGTCCAGCGGCGCGCCCGGCGGGCAGGCCCGCCGCCCCAGAGACAGCACGAAAACCGGGTGCCGCAGCGCTGCGGCGAGCGTGTCGAGCGACCAGCGCGGTGCCTCGGTCGCGGCGCGCAGGGCCACGGCATAGGCGACGTCGGCGCGGTAATCCCGCCGGGTGATCGAGGTCTCAAGGTCTTCTGACTGCGCCAGCGCCACGGCCCGCGTTGCAGGTTTGCCCTTGGCCGAGGGCAGCGACTGGTAGGTGTGGAAATCGCGCAGGAGCGTTCCCGTGCGATCGGCTCGGACCACGAAGCGGAACTCGGTCGCGAGCGCCTGCTGGCCCCCGCGGTCCTCTCGGAGCACGCCGAGCGCCGCACCGAGGAGGCCGCATAGCGCGGACTTCGTCGGCCAGGCGGCGGTCCCGCGCGCCGCGTTGCCGGGCTCCTCGCTAAAGGCGGCCATGGGCGCCTCCAGCCGGAAGGTCAGCCATTGGGTCATGCCAGCCCCGCCCCCGCGAACTCTGCGATCTGGTCGAGCGTCGCGCTGTCCTTGGCCCCGACTTGCAGACGCACGTCGGCGGTCCAGTCCTGACCGTACACTTGCACGAACTCCTCGCGTTTCTTCGCCAGCGCCGCGGCGGACAGTGCGGTTTGATCCCCCTTTCCAACCGGCTTCAGGAAAGCGTTGGCGAGTGTCCGCGGCTGGGCGTCCCCTTTCTCGGCAAGGATGAACTCTGCCCGGACATGGTTGGCGAAAGAGTTGCGCTTGCCCGAGGGCGAGGCAGTGGCCACCGCGCGCACCAGCGCCTCCAGCGATTTCCGGGCAAGGTCCCGATCCCCGCCGAGGTTCGTCACCAGAAGGTCGCGATCAACACAGACATAGAGGTAGAAGACCCCCGCACCGAACCCGGCCTCGCCGATGAACCCGGCGCCTGCATCCTCTGCCGGCGTTTTCAGGTCGTCGACGGCCGTGTAATAATCATCCTCGATCACCACCGTGTTGGTCGTCAGAGCGTGCGATACCTGCACGGCCGCGTCGCGGTTGTAGCCAGGATTGTCTGCCAACATGCGGCCAAACATGGCGATATCTGCGGCCCCGTCGGCCGTCCGCAACAGCATCTTTGCGAGAGCCTTCTTTTCGGGAAGTGCCTCGCCCCCGGCCAGTTTTTCCGCGAAATCAAGCGCTGTGTCGCGCTCCTCCGGCGAAATGAAGGCCAGCTGTTCGGTCTGTACGCCTTTTGCCTTCATCTTGCCGAAGGCCCCGCCGACCTCGCGGGCGATCTCGGTCGCTTTCTCGGCGTCGATGCCCTTGCCGAGCAGATGGCGCTCCACCACTTCTCCAATCCGCTGCGTGCGGCTGCCCTGGTGGCCTTCGAGCGCGGTGGCGAAGGCATCTGAGGTTCGGATGGCCCGCTTGATCGCCTGGCTGGAGATGCGCATCCGCGGATGCCCGCCCAGCATCGCTGTCTTCGGACGGCCGAGATCGTCGCGGTTCGGGTTCGAGGGCGGATAGGGGGTCAGGATATGCAGCTGAAGAAACTTGCTCATTGGGATACCTCTTTGGTCAATTCTGCCGTGTCGTCGGCGCCCGGGGCGGCGGCGGTCATCTGGTGGTATTGGAAGGTCCAGTCGCGGCGCATTTTGTCCGCATGCCCGGGGTCTTCGGACCACAGCCGGTAGAGGTCCGTGGCCAGCCGTTCGATGTTCACCGCTGCGTCGTCCGCCCGCAGGCGCCGCGCCGCACGGCCCAATTGCGTCAGCCGCTCGGTGTCGCTGTCGGCGCGGATCAGTCGGGTAAACCGAAGGCCGGAATAGCGCGGCGGCGCGTCCCTTTCCGCCTTGTGGCCCAGGACCTCCGCCATTGGCTGCCGCCCGGATTTGCGCAGATGCGCCAAGGTGACGGCCGCGACCGCCGCCGCCGTGATCCAGGTCTTGTCCGGCGATGGCCGCCACTCGGTGGCGTCGGCAACCTTGCTGATCAGGTCCATGACTGCCGGATCGGTCAGCGCCTCTGGCACAGAGCCCATCCTCCGCAACCGCGCCAGCGCTGCCCGATCGCCCTTGTGATTGCGCTCCGGGTCGGGTTGCAGGTCGCGCCACCACTTGGCCGTTGCGCCGCCAGCCAGTTGCGCCTTGGTGTTTCCCTTGGTCATGCCACCTTCTCCGGCAGAAGTTGCTTGAGATTTTTTGCCTTGCTCCGCTCGCCGAAGGCGGCGAGCAGGTTGCGCCGGGCCGTTACCACCCGGGCCGCCTTGAGCGGATCGCCAAGCGGCACCGGCGCCGCGGTGTCAAAACCGTCCAGCGCCGCGCGCAGCAGCAGCTTGCGCCACGATGCACTCACGCTCCCGAAGGGCTCACCTGCCAGCGCCCGACCCATATGGGCATGGAATCCGTCATCGGCTGCGTCTAGAATCCCGCTGCGCGTCTTCGCCAGTTCGCCCTTGCCGGTATCTGCCTTCGCCTCGTCGAAAAGGGCGCGCTTCACCGCAAGGACCGCGGCGGTGGCCGCCTCGTCCGCCGCATGGGCGAGAGGCCGCGCCAGGGTTGCCAGTTCGGCGTCGCGGGCGGGATCGCCGGTGACGTAGAGCGGCTCTTCGGCCGAGAGCCAGTCGGTGGCCTCCATATTGTTCATGTTCCACCCCGACACCCGCATCTTCGGCGCCGCCTCGGTGCCGGTGGGCCGCAGATCCTCGATCCGGCCGTCGATACTCCGGACAACGGCGGCGGGACTTCGCAAGGGCGGATCGCCGATGGCCGCGGCGATCCAGTCTCCGGCACGAAAGCGGGCGGAACTGGGCTTGGCCGTGTAGCGTTCAGCGCCTTCTTTCTGTTGGCGGTAAGGCGTCAGGACGTGGTTCCAGATGGCATAATCGTGGCCCTTGGGCTTCTGGACGAAACCGGTGACGACAGGGCCATCACGCCCGGTAAGCGCGCAGAAACCTTCGCCCACAAGCAGCCAGAGCCGCCGCGGCATCCCGAAAAACATGTGAAGCGGGTGAAAGCGGGATGCCCTGTCGCCGTCTGTTGGCTGGCTGATCTTGCCTGCCATGACCCCTTTTCGCATCCAGGGGCAGACGGTGGCGATGTCCTCAACCGGACGCCGGACCGGCAGAACATTCGCCCAGACCTTGCGCCAAAGGGACAACTCTGCCTCACCTTCCGCCGGTTGTGGAATGACCAGCGTGGTCAGGGGACCGCCGCCCCGCATCGAAGTCTGGTTCCCGGCACCGCCCGCCGGTGCGTAAGCTTGCAGCGTGTAAAGCGCCATCGCCGCCGCCGGCAGGCCAAGCGCCGGATATCGGGCGCGATGGGTCAGCAGGTCGGCATTCTTTCTCTGGCCGTTGGCGCCGGGCGTGTCGATCAGCAAGGCCTCGATCGGGACAGCTTCGCCGCTCAGGCCGCCATGTTCCTGCAGGAACCGCGGACCGTCGCCCAGAAGCTCGAAAGCCGGAGCCAAAGCAGCAAGCCTCCCGTGCCAGTCGGACGGACCGTCCTCCCAGATTGTCGCCCAGGCGTCGTCATCTGCCGGTTGCAGCGCCACAGATGCGATGCCGATCAGCAATTCCATGGTCGCGGCGTTGAAATCGGGCCGCGGCCAGGCCGGATCGAGCGCATCGGTCGCCTCGGGCAACTCCGTGAGGGTAAGAACTCTTGTCCCGCCATCGCGGGTGCGGACCGGAATGAACGGTTCCGTCAACAGGTTGAAGTCCATCAATCAATTACCTCGCGTCTCAATCCAAGTTGCCTGTCGTATCGAAGTAAGGTTTCGCCTTCTAAAAAAAGCTTGCCATTTTCCTTGACGACCGCAATCGTCGCCCTGTCCCAATCCGGCCAGTCCGCGCGCGCCTTGGCCAGGCCACGCCCGAGTTCAGGCGGTTCCCGCAGATCGCACAGCCATGACGAACGCACTTTCAGTTCCGAGCGTGCCCATCCCTGCGGCCCTTCGGCCCAAGGCCGGACCTCTCCGCCATCAAGCCGGGCAAGCCTCAGGATGCGGACCTCCTCGCCCAGTCGCGTGCCGATTTCCTGGTCTTTCGGCAGATCGCCAAGCACACCGTAGCCTGCCGCGAGATCGATGGTATTGAACCCGGCCTGCGCCCGATCCCCCATCTCGGTCCCTTCAGCCTCCAGCGCCCGACGCTCCAAACCCGGGGGCAGTGGCGCTGCGCCCGGACCATAGACCGCCTCGATCAGTCCCCTCAGTCCATCGGGCGTCACGATCCGTCCGGCGCCGAAGATCGCCCGGGCGCTGCGCCACATGACGCCGGGGTTACGATACACATACGCCCCGGCCCCGAGCACTGGTTCCAGCCATTCAGCGGGAACGTCACCTGTCGGCTCCGGGGAGAGTACACGCAGGACCGGCGCCGGGACAGGGCGCCCGTCGCGCGCATGCCGCCAAAGCCGCCCTGCACGCTGCACCAGCAGGTCCACCGGCGCCAGATCGCTGAAGATCACGTCGAAATCCACATCGAGCGATTGTTCGACGACCTGCGTGGCCACCAACACCTGCCCGGCACGCCCCGGTGCCACGTTTCCCGAACCTGTCGAGCACTCGACGTTCAATGGCCGCACGATCCACATGAGCAAAGCGGGCGTGGAAAAGGTCCGTCTCGCAGCCCAGTTCGCGTAGGGCCGCCATCGACGCAGTCGCCGCATCAACCGCGTTCCGCAT
The DNA here is from genome assembly GCA_030428915.1 of Alphaproteobacteria bacterium. Classification (GTDB taxonomy): domain Bacteria; phylum Pseudomonadota; class Alphaproteobacteria; order Rhodobacterales; family Rhodobacteraceae; genus Albidovulum. The sequence goes on from JAUIDM010000159.1 coordinate 7,395, forward strand.
CACCAGTACGGCAGCCCCCGCCCGCGCCGCCTCAGCCGCGCGCACATGCATGTCCTCCGCCGAAGCCACCCGCCGGACGGTCACCTTCCGCCGACCAGAGGAGGCCGGAGCGACCGGCGTCTCGATGACGCCCGAACGTGCGGCGAGCGTGGCCAGCGGGAAGGCATCGCTCTGCGGCGCACCAGACGCCGCATAAGCCTTGATCATCGCTGCGCGCTTGGCCTGCGGCAGCGTTGCGCTCAGCACGATGGCAGACCCACCCGAGAGCGTGTGCAGGGACAGGAGCTGCGCCAGTTCCTCCTCCATGTAAGCGTCGTAGGCATGCGCTTCGTCAACGATCAAGATCCACCCCGCCAGCCCGTACTGGCGCAGGGTCAGGTGTCGTTTCTGCAAAATAGCCAGGAACGCCTGGTCTATGGTCCCCGCGCCCACATCGGCAAAGAAGGCCTTGCGCCTGTGATCGGCGATCCAGTCGTTGCATTGCGCCTCGGCGGTGTCAGGCGGTGCAGTGCGGACCTTCAAGAAAGGCTCGCTCAACGCCGCACGCCCATGGGTCAACACCAGCGACGGTGAGGCCCCGGGTGCAAACAGACCTCGATGCGCCACCTCCAGCCTGTCGAACATGGCATTTGCCGTAGCCTCGGTTGGAAGCGCAAAAAAGAGACCTTCCCCTTTTCCCGCGGCGATCATCCGCGAAGCGAGCGTCAGGGCCGCCTCCGTCTTGCCCGACCCCGTGACATCCTCGATGATCGCCAGACAGGACCCCTCGGGCAGCGCGACTGTCTGGGCCCATGTCTGCATAGGGTGCGGTGTCGTAATCTCAGGCGCGACTGCCGCCAAACCTGGCTTCGGAGCCGGAGCGGACGGCATCAAGCCCTTCGCGGCAAGCGCTCGGCGCGCGATTTGGCGCGCCTCGTCATAGTAATCTGTCAGATCGGCAATCCGACCGGGCCCGAAGAAATCGGCATCCGAGCCAACCCAGTCAGCTACTGTCACCAGTCCGGAGGCCTGCCACGATAGATTAAGTGCAGTCTGGCGGGTCAGGACCAGATTGATGGGAGGCGGCACCACCGCAGAAACTTCGTCAAAAATCTGAAGGGCGATCGGTACAGACGCGGCGCCAATTGCCGGCTCCACCAGACGGGTCCAGTCCCCCTCGTCGGGCGGACGGCCATGGTGCCCTACCGAGGCGGGCAGCAGGTTCTTGATCGTCTGGGCGTTGACGCCCGACATCAAGGCGCGCACGCGCGGCCATATGGACGGGTGCTTGAGCAGGGTCGCCGTGCTACGCCAATGACCCGGATCATTTGGACGACGAAATTCGCCAAGCAAAGCCTCCGGCCAGTGCAACCGATCCGTGCTCTTGCTTTGGAAGGCAACCGAACACTTGCCCAGGTCATGCAGGGCCGCGAGCCAGACCCTCAGGTCTCGCAGATTTATTGGATCAATATCTGCCGCGACAGCTTCTCGCGCAAGGCGCGCCGGGGACGCGTCCTGGAGTTCCCGAGCCACGGCGGCGACGTCGAGCAGGTGGACAACAAGCGGCTTCGTTGCGCCGCTGGGAAAGGTCTTGGCCCAAATCGCTTGTGAGTCTTTTTGGTCCAGAAGGGTCATATCAATTGTCCGCACGAAAGCTTCGCCCTAATATCTGAATCGTGAGGTACTCCTATGAGAGCAGACCTGCAATTTTCCCTCTTCAGAAGTTTGCATCAAGTCAGCAGCTTTGCCTAGTTCATGTCGACAAATGGCGATGTCTTCCCTGATTGCCTGGGAATTTCGAGATCGCCTCAGCCCGGATTCCCCAAGTAACTGGGTGATTTTGCTGTCCTGTCCTTGATATTTCACATATAAATCATGGTGTTGATGGCTGCGAGGGGCTTGTTTGATGGATCACCCAGAGGGTGCAGGCTTGCAGCAGACAGATCGGGTCGATTTC
>JAUIDM010000160.1 GCA_030428915.1 Alphaproteobacteria bacterium
ATCCAACCCGCGCGCGGTACAGATTTTCGTCGACCGCCCGTCATACCTTCACTGAAAATTCATGCCGGAACCGCCGTCAGCACGGGTCCTGCCAGTCGGAGATGATGTCCACTGCTTCCTCTGCCGTTTCGACAAACCGGAACAGGTCGAGATCATCGGCCGAGATCGTCCCGGCCTCGGCCAGCGCATCCCAGTTGATGATTTTCTCCCAGAATGTCCGCCCGAACAGCAGAAACGGCACACGCCGCATGCGGCCGGTCTGGATAAGCGTCAGGCTTTCGAACATTTCGTCGAGCGTCCCGAAACCGCCCGGAAAGATGCAGATCGCCTTGGCGCGCATCAGGAAGTGCATCTTGCGGATCGCGAAATAGTGGAAGTTGAAGCAGAGATCCGGCGTCACATATTCGTTCGGCGCCTGCTCATGCGGCAGCACGATATTCAGCCCGATCGAATGACCGCCGGCATCCATCGCGCCGCGGTTGCCTGCCTCCATGATGCCGGGACCGCCGCCGGTGACGATGACATCCTCGCGCCCGTAGCTCTCCAGGCTCTTGCGCGTCATCAGGCAGGCCAGCTTGCGCGCCTCGCCATACCAGTGCGACAGGGCCGCCGCCCCGGTCGCTGCCGTCTCCTTCGCGCCAGCGGCAGTTTCGATCAGCGGCGGCTCGGCCTTTTCGGCAGTACTTGTGGGATCAGGAATGCGGGCGCTGCCCATCAGGACGACCGTCGATTCGATGCCGCGTTCGTCCATGATCATCTGCGGCTTCAGAAGTTCCAGTTGCAGCCGGACGGGGCGCAGTTCCTCCCGGCACATGAAGTCGTTGTCGGTGAAGGCAAGCCGATAAGCGGGCGCTCGGGTCTGCGGGGTGTCGGGAATGCGGTGGGCTGCCGCGACATCCTCATGGCTGTCGCGGAACGGATGATTGCGGGCATCGTCCTTCATGTGGTCCTCGTTGATCCTGTTCGGCCCAGACCTAGCCGGTTTGCCCCCGTCTGGCCAGCAGCGCCGCATCGGATGGCGCAACCGTGTCGCGCATGGTCGCATTGCCTATGTGGGCGCCCCGCCCTATAGGGCATCGTCACGCGACGCCAGAATCCGGGGGAAACGCCATGTCCAATGCCGCACTTGAAACCGCCATCGAAGCTGCCTGGGAGGCGCGCGACACGATTACGCCCGCCACCAAGGGCGAAACCCGCGAGGCGATCGAGGATACGCTGACCGCGCTTGACAGCGGCAGGTTGCGCGTGGCCGAACGGCAGGCGGACGGCAACTGGCATGTGAACCAGTGGGCCAAGAAGGCGGTCCTGCTGTCGTTCCGCCTGACCGACATGCACGAGATTTCCGGCTCCAATGGCGGGTCGAACTGGTGGGACAAGGTGCCGTCGAAATGGCAGGGCTGGGGCGAGAACCAGTGGCGCGCAGCGGGCTTCCGCGCCGTACCCGGCTCCATCGTCCGCCGCTCGGCCTTCATCGGCAAGGGCGTGGTGCTGATGCCCTCCTTCGTCAATATCGGCGCCTATGTCGATGAGGGCTCCATGGTCGATGGCTGGGCCACGGTCGGCTCCTGCGCCCAGATCGGCAAGAACGTGCACCTGTCGGGCGGCGTCGGCATCGGCGGCGTGCTGGAGCCGATGCAGGCGGGTCCCACGATCATCGAGGACAACTGTTTCATCGGCGCCCGGTCCGAGGTCGTCGAGGGCTGTATCATCCGTGAGGGCTCGGTCCTCGGCATGGGGGTCTTCATCGGCCAGTCGACGAAGATCGTCGACCGCGAGACGGGCGATGTGATGTATGGCGAGGTGCCGGCCGGTTCGGTCGTCGTCGCAGGGTCCATGCCGTCGAAGGGCGGGATCAACCTCTACTGCGCTGTGATCGTGAAGAAAGTTGACGCGAAGACCCGCGCCAAGACCTCGATCAATGATCTTCTTCGGGACTGACGCGGTCTTGGTCGCGCCTAGTGATGGGCGCGACCCTTGTCCTGCGCAGTGATATCGAACTCGCTCGCCCAGCCTTCGTCGAGGCAGGCGGTCTCGACCTGCAACGTCACCATGGCAAAGCCGAACTCGTCGCGCAGCATCCGCTGCGCGGCTTCCAGGACCGGATGCGAATCCGCATCATCCTCAATTCGCACATGCCCTGAAAACACGTACTTTCCGCTCGTCAGCGCCCAGGCATGGATGTGATGCACATCTCGGACACCCTTGATTCCGGCCAGCCGCGCGGAAAGTTCCTCCAGACTGACGTCCTCGGGCGTTCCATCCATCAAGAGATGCGTGGACTCGCGCAGGATGCCCCAGCTCGCCCATATCAGGACGATACCGAAGGCCATTCCCAGAAGCGGGTCGATCGCGAGAAAGCCGGTGAACCTGATGACCAGGGCCGTCACGATGATGATCAGGCTACCCACGAAGGTCTGCACGATATGCCAGTAGGCGCCTCGGGTGTTCAGGTTTTGGGCCTGTTCCCGGTAGAGCAGCGCGAGTGAGATGACCTCGGTTACAAGCCCCCCCGCCGCCACCCACAGCATCGGCGTCGTGGGCAGTTCGATCGGCTTGCCGAGCCGCATCGCCCCCATCACGATCACGACCAGCGCCATGATCAGCAGAAAGGCGCCATTCACCAGCGCGCCCATCAATTCCGCCCGATACCAGCCGAAGCTCTTGGCCCGGTCAGCGGGCAATCGCGCCAGACGCGCCGCGATGATCGCCAGGACCACACCTCCCACCGCAGAGAATGTGTGGAAGGCGTCCGAAAGCACGGCAATGGAGCCACTCCACAACCCCACCGCAAGCTCTACCACGAAATAGACGCCTGTCAGCCCAGCCGAGATCAGCAGCGCGACCCCGCCCGATGGCATGTGGTGCCCGTGTCCACCGCGCTCTGCCATTCACTCCTCCTGGGAACTGGGAACGGCAACGATACCCTATCGCAACGGTGCACGACCGGCAAATTGGCCCCGTCCGGCACTGGACGTTGACTTCGCCAGAGTGCACAACCGAACCGTTCTGTCGAACCAGCGGGAGCTTTATCATGACACAGCCAGAGACCCGGAAACGGCGCCCGCAGCAGGTCTACACGCTTGTCGTCGAGGTTGGCCGCAAAACCGGCGACGGTCTGCCCAAGGGCGCGACCGGGGCGGCGCTGATGGTCTATGCCTCGGGCGTCGATGAGGACGAGGCTGTGCGCGAAACGGTGGCGATCCTCAAACAGGCGGACATGGCGCCCCTCGACGTAACCGGCTACGGGACTGCCGAAGAGCGTTTGGCGCAGGGCCAGGAGATCGAAGCGGACGAACGGGAGCTCATGGATCGGGCGCTGGCTGAGAACGCGGTGATCGTGGCGCAGGTGACGCCGTTTTTCGACAAGGCTTAGGTGATGAGCCCCTTGGCCTTTCAGCGCCGGGCGCTCATATAGGATGCGACACGGAATAACGGGGGCAGACATGCTCGAATTCGGCCAGAAACAGGATGCAGCACCGGCAGGCGACCTGATCCGCGACGTCACAGAAGCGGAGTTCATGAAAGAGGTGATCGAGGCGAGCGCCGAGGTCCCCGTCATCGTCGATTTCTGGGCGCCCTGGTGCGGCCCCTGCAAGACGCTTGGGCCTGCGCTTGAGGCTGCCGTGACAGCGGCCAAGGGCAAGGTCCGCATGGCCAAGGTCAATGTGGACGAAAACCAGATGATCGCGGCGCAGCTGCGCATCCAGTCGATCCCGACCGTCTATGCCTTCTGGCAGGGCAAGCCGGTCGATGGATTTCAGGGGGCCGTCGCCGGGTCGGAGATCAAGGCCTTTGTCGACAAGCTCGCGGGTCTGGCGGGCGATGGCGGGCTTGGTGAGGCGCTGGCGGCGGCCGAGGCGATGCTGGCCGAGGGTGCCGCGGTCGATGCGGCCGAAACCTTCGCTGCCATCCTGGGCGAGGAGCCCGAGAATGCCGCCGCCTATGGCGGGTTGATCCGCGCACATCTGGCGATGGGCAACGAGGATCAGGCCGAAGGGCTGATAAATGCCGCCCCGGCCGCGATCGCGCAGTCGGCAGAGGTGGAGGCGGGCCGCGCGCAGCTTGCGCTTCTGAAACAGGCCGCGAATGCCGGGCCGGTGGCCGAACTGCTGGACCGGGTCCTGTCGCATCCCGATGACCACCAGGCCCGTTTTGACCTGGCGCAGGCGCTGCATGCGGCGGGAAAGGTGGAAGGCGCGGTCGAGGAATTGCTGGAGTTGTTCCGTCGCGACCGTGAGTGGAACGACGGCGCCGCGAAGGCCCAGCTATTCACCATCTTCGAGGCGCTGAAGCCGACCGACCCGATCGTCCTGAAGGGGCGGCGGAAGCTTTCCTCGATGATCTTTGCCTGAGACGCGCAGGCCGCTAGGATCGGGATTATGAAAGTGCACGGCGACCTGCCGGATAAGATCCCGCTTTTCCCCCTTCCGGGGGCACTTCTGCTGCCGCGCGCGCGCCTGCCGCTGCAGATCTTCGAGCCGCGCTATCTGGCAATGCTGGAAGACACGCTGAAAACCAGCCACCGGCTGATCGGCATGATCCAGCCGCGCCCGGGCCCCTCGGGTCAACCGCGCCTGGCCGCCCTGGGCTGCGCGGGCCGGGTGACAGGGTTTACCGAAACCGATGACGGCCGCTACATGATCACGCTGACGGGCATCTCGAGGTTCCGTCTCCAGCGCGAGGTGTCCGGCTTTGCCCCTTACCTGTCGGGAGATGTGCGCTGGGCCGGGTTCGAGCGCGACCGGGGCGGCGCGGAACACGACCCGGACTTTGACCGGGTGGCGTTTCTGGGGCTGCTGGCCCGCTACTTCGCCGCCGAGGAACTGGCGACGGATTGGGACAGCCTCAAGGAGGCCGATGACGAGTTGCTGATCAATTCATTATCGATGCTCTGCCCGTTCGAACCGGAGGATAAGCAGGCATTGCTGGAAGCGCCATCACTGCAGACCCGGCGCGAAACACTGGTGACTCTGATGGAATACACGCTGAGGGGCGGCGGCGACGAGGTCGTGCAATGAGCGAGGTAGGCAAGTTCGACCGGCGTATGCTGGAGGCTCTGGTCTGTCCACTGACGCAGTCGCCGCTCAGTTACGATGCCGAGGCGCAGGAACTGATCTCCAAACCCGCCAAGCTCGCCTTTCCGATCCGGGGCGGCATTCCGATCATGCTGGTGAACGAGGCGCGGCGTCTGGTGGAATGACGTCTTGGCTTCCGTCAGGGGTCAACAGCGTTTGCTCTGTCTACATGCTCCGCTCCGGTCCTTGGCTCCGATGTCGATTGCATGCGGGAAGCGGCACGCTTGCCGGGTGTGGCGGATCGTGTCGCCTTGAGGCACCCAGTGCGATCGCATAGGGTGGCGCGCGATCGAGACCCTCAACGCGGAGAAACCCATGACCCGGCGCCAGCACCTCGTCTTCCGCGGTGGTTTCAGCGCCTCGTCCGACGGTCATGCCGCAGCCCCCGGCAGCCAGGGAACCGGGGTTCGGCCCGCGACCTGCTGGCAGATCGGCTGAGCGTCCGCCATGGCCCGGTCCCTCGCGCTCGCGCTTTATCTCATCACCGCCGGGCGCGGTGGTCAGGAGGGTGAACCCGCGCGGGCGCAGCGCCCTGACGGGCCCGTTCTCTGGCTGCATCTCGGTCAGGATGAGGCGACCCACCGTTTGGCGCAATTGGCCACAAGGCTGATGCGCGATCGACCGGACCTAAAACTTCTTATCACCTGCGGGGCAAAGGAACCGGACGAACTGAAGGGCTTTCCGCCCTCTTCTGTCACCGATCATCTGCCGCCGGACAATCCAGCGATGGCGCGCGGGTTCCTGGATCACTGGCGCCCCGATGTCGCGATCCTGACCGGATCGAGCCTGCCGCCCGCAATGATCGTCGAGGCACATGAACGGGGCATCCCCCTGATCCTCGCCGATATTCGGATGACTGCGGCCGCGGAACGGAAATGGCGCTGGCGCAAGGGGATGGCCGCCTCTCTGCTCGGGCGGTTTCGCCGCATTCTCGTACAGGACCCCGAAACTGCAACGCGCCTGCGCCGCCTTGGCGGACGCGGAATATCTGTAGATGTCGCGGGCCGGATCGAAGAGACGACCGAACCCCTGCCCTGCAACGAACGGGAGCGCGCCTCGCTGGCCGAACTGGTACAAACCCGCCCGATCTGGCTGGCGGCGGCCTGCAACGCAGCCGAGGAAGAGGCCATTGTCGCCGCGCATTCCCAAGCGCTGCGGCTCGCGCACCGGATGCTGCTGATCCTGTCGCCGGCCGACCCCGAGCGCGCGACCGCGGTTGCCGAACGTCTGCGCCGCGAAGGGTGGATCGTGGCGGAACGGGCGCGTGACGAGGAGCCGGAAGCGGAAGTTCAGATCTTCATCACGGACGGTGATTCCGAGCTTGGGCTATGGTACCGGCTCGCCCCCGTCACCTTCATGGGGGGTACCCTGATCGAAGGCGGACCCGGCCGGAACCCGTTCGAACCGGCGGCTTTCGGCTCGGCAATCCTGCACGGCCCCAATGCGGGCGCCTACCCGGACGCCTATGCCCGGCTGACCGATGCCCGCGCCACCCGGCTCGTGACAAGTCAGGCCGCCCTGGCCGAAGCGGTGACCGAATTGATCGCCGCCGACAAGGCGGCGATTCTGGCCCATAATGCCTGGGCCGCGTCGTCCGGTGGGGCGGAAGTGGCCGAACGTGTGACGCAAGCGATTCTGGCCGAACTTGACGCCTGCGCGACAAGGGCGGCGGTCTGATGCGGGCGCCGGGCTTCTGGTACCGCGATCCTGCTGCACCCGGCCTGACTGCCCGGCTTCTGTCGCCGCTTGGCCGCCTCTATGCCGGACAGACGGCGCGGCGGCTGACCTCAACGCCCGGCGCGCATCCCGGCATTCCGGTGGTCTGCGTCGGCAACCTGAATGCCGGAGGAACCGGCAAGACGCCGACGGTCATTGCCCTCGCGCAAAGGCTCGCCGCGCGCGGCGTAACCGCCCATGTCGTCAGCCGGGGCCATGGCGGGGCACTTACCGGCCCGACCCGGGTCGACGAGCGGCGCCACAGTTCGGAGGATTGCGGCGACGAGCCGCTGCTGCTGGCAGGTTTCACGCCGACCTGGATCGCCCGTGACCGGGCGGCGGGCGCACGCGCGGCCGTTTCTGCCGGCGCCGGAGCAATCCTGCTCGACGACGGGTTCCAGAACCCCGCGCTGGTGAAAGACCTGTCCATCGTCGTCGTCGATGCCGCGCGCGGCTTCGGCAACGGCCTCTGCCTGCCCGCCGGGCCCTTGCGGGAGCCGGTCGGGACGGGCCTTGCGCGTGCCGACATGCTGCTGTCGATCGGGCCCGGGCCCGCACAGGAGGTCTTCGCGGAGCGCTGGGGGCACGCGTTCGATATCCCCCATCTCACCGGGGCGTTGAAGCCGCTTCCCACGGGCATGGACTGGCCGGGGCTGAAGGTGCTGGCCTTCGCCGGGATCGGACATCCGGAGAAGTTTTTCACCACGCTCCGCGATCTCGGGGCCGAAGTTGTCCGGACAGTCCCGCTGGACGATCACCAGCCACTTACCCCTGCTATCCTGCGGAGGCTGGAAAGTGACGCCGCTTCACTCGGCGCGCAAATGGTGACAACGGAAAAAGATGCCGTCCGTCTGCCGCAGGAGTTCAGGGCGCAAGTCCTGACAGTTCCGGTGCGGCTGGACCTGGATGACTGGGGGCCTCTGGATGCACGGCTCTCCAAGCTTGGGATCTGAAATGGAGGGTTAAGAACCCACCCTACCCGGCAGGATCGTTTTGGTCATGTTCCGCAAGCTTCGGCGATGGCCGGTCCAGCGACAGATCCGCACCCGAGAAGGTGAAGGGAGAGCGGACGCCCGGTACACCGCCGGGTTCGATCTGCATGCCGCGTGCCATGACCTGCGGGTCGGCAAAGACCTCGCCCATATCGTTGATCGGCCCGGCAGGCACGCCCTCGGCCTCGCAGGCGGAAAGAAGATCGGCCTTGGCCCAGCCTTTCGTCTTCTCGATGATGGCCGCCGTCAGGGCGTCGCGGTTGGCGATGCGGTCGGCATTCGTCAGATAGTCGGGCGCTTCGGCAAGTTCGTCGAGCCCGAGCACACGGCAGAGCCGCCGGTACTGGCCGTCATTGCCGGTGGCAATGATGATCCAGCCGTCGGCGCAATCGAAGACCGAATAGGGCACGATATTCGGGTGCGCATTGCCCATCCGCTGGGGCGGAGTGCCCGAGGCGAGGTGGTTCATCGCCTGATTGGCCATGATGCTGGTCGCCACATCAAGAAGCGCCATGTCTATATGCTGGCCTTCGCCGGTCACTGACCGCTGATGAACCGCAGCAAGAATGGCGGTCGCGGCGTAGATGCCGGTGAAGATGTCGGTGACGGCGACGCCGACCTTCTGTGGCTGGCTGTCGGGTTCGCCGGTGACGCTCATCAGCCCCGACATGCCCTGGATAATATAGTCGTACCCCGCCCGGTGGGCATAGGGGCCGGTCTGGCCGAAGCCGGTGATCGAACAGTAGATGAGGCGCGGATTGATCTTCCGCAGACTGTCATAGTCGAGCCCGTATTTCGCGAGCCCGCCCACCTTGAAGTTCTCGATCAGGATATCGGCGTCGCGCACCAGTTCGTGGACGAAAGCCTGGCCCTCGTCGGTGCGGAAATCAGCCGTCACCGATTGCTTTCCCCGGTTGCAGGCGTGGAAATAGGCGGCCGAGCGGTCGCCGTCACGCTCGATGAAGGGTGGACCCCAGCGGCGGGTGTCGTCGCCCTCGGGCGCTTCCACCTTGATCACCTCGGCGCCCAGATCGGCCAGCGTCTGACCGGCCCAGGGACCGGCCAGGATACGCGCGAGTTCGACGACCTTCAGGCCGGAAAGCGGGGTCATCGCGCTCAGTTCGCCAGATTCTCGTCGAGAATGGCGGCGAAGTCCTCGTAGGACATGTTGGAGTATTTCTGCCCGTCGATGACGAATGAGGGGGTGGAGGTGATGTCGTCCTTCGTGGCGTTGGTCTGATAGGTCGCGATCATCGCCTTGAGCTGATCTTCGTCGCGCATACAGGCGTCGACCTGTTCCGACGAAAGCCCCGCCTTCAGGCCGATCTTCTTCAGATTGTCGGCGATCGTCGCCGCGTCCCCATCGCCGATCCAGGTCTTCTGGGTGTCGTAGATCATGTCGGAAATGCCGAAATACTTCTCCGCCCCGCCGCACCGCGCGACGGTCGCGGCCCAAAGACCGAACTTGTCGAAATAGACCTCGCGGTAGACAAAGCGGATCTTGCCGGTGTCGATATAGTTGGTCTTGAGCTGGTCGAAGACAG
>JAUIDM010000161.1 GCA_030428915.1 Alphaproteobacteria bacterium
CGTTCTGGCCTTCAGCCCGCAAAGCACGATGAACACGGTCATCGCACCCTTTGAAAAACGCTTTCCCTTCTCGGTGCGCAAGTCGAACTGGGAGGGCATGCCGTTTCTCGATGCGGCGGCGGCGATCCCCTATATCCACCATGTCGTCATGCTCTATGACCCCTTCGTGCCCGAGGACAAGGCGCATGCCGCGCGGATGGCAGGACCGAATGTCGAACAGCTCAAGATCTGCCATGCGACGCATGAGGCGATCCGGGTGGTCCTGAAATCCGATGCGTTCTATCCGCTTCTGCAAGGTGTGGTCGAAACCGGTGGCGCCACGGCCGACTTCTGGCGGGCCTATCGCGGGCGGCGTGACGTGCGCAAGTGGCTGCGCGCCTTCATCGAACGGCTGGACGCCACCAACCGCCCGGCGTTGACGCTGGCCGCCGGGGGCCGCATTCTTGCCATCAAGGATATGGCTGTGGTCGAACGGGCGGTGAAACGGGCCCGCAATCAGCTTGGGCAGTCGCAATAGGCAGGGCCATCGCGCATGGACAAGACCAAGGCCCCGATGGGCGCAATGACGATGGTCGGCGGCGACCACTTCTTCCTTGAACGCTGGGTGACCTATTATGGTGCGCAGCTTGGCCGCGAACATCTCTATGTCCTCAGCCATGGCGGCGACCCGGAACACAAGCGCATTGCCGAGGGCTGCAATGTCATCTACCTGCCGCGCGACACGACCCGGTACTGCTTCAACCAGCGCCGCTGGCAGATGCTGTCGCTCTTCGCCACGGGTTTCGTTCCCTATTACAACTGGATGATCACCGGCGACGTCGACGAGATCGTGGCCGTCGATCCGGACGTGTCGGACAGCCTGCCGGAATACCTGTCGCGCTTTCCCGAGGGCAAGCAGCCCAAGGTCATCACACCCTTCGCCATCGAGATGGTGCATAACCCGAAATACGAACCCGAGCCGATCACGCCGGGCCGCAATATCCTCGACGTGCGGCGTCTCTTTCGCCTGAACGCAAACTACGCCAAGCCCTGCATCACGCGGTCCAGCATCACCTTTGTTCCGGGCGGGCATTTCGCCAACCATCCTGTGCTGCATCTCGACCCGCATCTCTATCTTTTCCACCTGCGGTTCATCGACTACGGCATGACCGAGGATCGGCTTGCGACCCGGCGCGCCCAGAGGGAGATCCAGAGCGGCGCCCTTGGTGAAACCGAACGCGCGACGACCGGCTGGGATACCGCCTGGCACACCTATCAAAGCCTGATCAAGGAAGAGCCGGGCGAGGAAACCGTGGCGTTTCCAGAATTCCGGCAAGTGATGCGCGATGGCTGGCGGCAGAAGAAGCAGGTGTTCTGGGCCCCCGGCGGCGCAAGGCCGAAAGGCATCTACCGCTTGCCCGAGAGGTTCGCGCAGGTGTTCTGAGCGTTTGCGTTTGCCGGGCCATGCAGGGCCGGTATGATGCGGTCAACCAAGGTTCTGTCGTCGGGGGTATCACGTGTCCCATCCCTATTCGTCCCTGCCGCCTGAACGGTTCTGGAAAACCGCCGTCGGCAACCTCTCTCCTTTCGACATTTCGGGGCTCTGGACCCCGAAATTCCGCATCGGTCCGCGCATGCCGATCGTCACCGCCGGGTCCTGTTTCGCCCAGCATTTCAGCCGGGCTTTGGTGGCGCGGCGGTATGCCTGGAAGGATTTCGAGCCGGGACCGTCGATCCTGACGGAAGCCCAGCGCAAGGATTACCATTACGGAACGTTCAGCTTCAGGACGGGAAATATCTACACCCCGCGCATGCTGCTTCAGTGGTTGCAATGGGCATTCGGGATCGAACCGGCGCCCGGGGAAGTCTGGGAAAAGGACGGACGTTTCTACGATCCCATGCGGCCGGGTGTCGAACCGGGCGGCTTTGAAAGCAAAGAGGAGCTTCATGCCTCGCGTGCCGACACGCTGGCTGCGATCCGCGACGCGGTCACCAGGACGCAGGTCTTTGTATTCACACTGGGTCTGACGGAAAGCTGGTACAGCCTCGAAACCGGCCATGAATATGCGATCTGTCCCGGGACGATCGCCGGGCAATTCGACCCGGCAAAACACGCCTTCCGCAATCACGATTTCAGCGCTACCTCGCGCGACATGCGGAGGGCGATCAAGATCATGTCGGCGCAGAACCGGCAGATACGCGTTTTGCTGACCGTTTCGCCCGTGCCGCTTACCGCGACAGCAACGCAGCAGCATGTGCTTCTGGCCACCAGCCATTCCAAGTCGCTTCTTCGCGCAGCGGCCGGCGACATCTGCGCGAAGTACGACCATGTCGACTATTTCCCGTCCTATGAGATCATCACCGCCCCCGCTTATCGTGGCATGTTCTTCGCGCCCAATATGCGCAACGTGACGCAGGCCGGCGTCGATTTCGTCATGCAGAACTTTTTCGACGATCAGGCACGGGTCTTCGGGACCAAACCAGCGGCACCAAAGGCGAACGATGCACCCGCACAGGCGATGGACGACGAAGGGGATGCCGAGGACGATCTGCGCTGCGAGGAAGAGATCCTGAACAGCTTTGCCCGTTGAGGAAGGACAGGAGCGTTCAGCCTGCGGCGACCTCCGGAACGGAAATGCGCGTCAGGTGCCCCGTCTTGATCCACACCGTTGCGCCGTCCGGCCCGGCCGTGGCGTCGATCGCGCCGCCCGGCGGCACACGGAGCCATGACCGGCGCTTCAGCGCATCGCCACTCTCCTGCGCCGTACCATCGATCAGCAGCAGTTCGGCGCCGCCGGGCGCGTCCAGACACACCTCCGTGCCCGGCGCCCAGTGTTCTAGCCGCACCTCCTCGCCATATCCGGCATAGAGCAACCGGGCCGAGATCCCTGGTCTTGCCGGATCGGGCGTTACATCGACCGTGTTCAGGTCCACATGCACCTCTTCCCGGTCCTCGGGGTCGAACTGCCAGAGCTTGACGAAGATGGTGCAGCCCGGCGCCGATGCCGGCGTGTGGCGCGATGTCGGCGGATTGCGGACATATGACCCTTCGGGGAAGTCGCCCATCTCGTCCTGAAATACACCGTCGAGCACGATGTATTCCTCGCCCCCGCCATGGGTATGGGCGGAAAAGGCGCTGCCGGGCGCGAAGCGGACGATGGTCGTGGCGCGCGCCACCTCGCCGCCGATCCGGTCGAGCGGGCGGCGGTCGACACCAGCCATGGGCGAGGCGATCCAGTCGATCTCATCGGCATGCAAAACGACCCTCTTCGTGAAATCGGCATTGATATGCATCCGGCTTTACTCCCTCAAAGGCACTTGCGATCGCGTTCCGACCGTAACATGTCAAACGGCGGAGTGGCCAATCACAGCTTGCGTGCGCCGGAAAACAAAGTCTTTTTCCGCATTCGCGCTTTCAATCGGCCACACGCCCGCTATTCTGAAACGGCAGAACCAAATCTGCGGCCGGTCAGGGGGTTGCCTATGTATCGTGTCCGCCTTTTCGCGATCCGCAATGCGCGCGCCTTCGAATGGATCTACCAGCGCGTCGAACAGGTCATGGTCGCGCTTGATCCGATCTTTGCAAAAATCGGCTACAACCGGGTGGAGCGGCCGGTGGCGCTCGTCGAACAGGGCATCAAGACCGTGCTTTTTGACTGCAAGATGTGCGGCCAGTGCGTTCTGTCCTCCACCGGCATGTCCTGCCCGATGAACTGTCCGAAGGAACTTAGAAACGGACCCTGCGGCGGGGTGCGACCGGGAGGGTACTGCGAGGTTAAACCCTGGATGAAATGCGTCTGGTCGCTGGCCTGGGACGGGGCTGCGCGCATGAAAGGCGGCGACAAGATACGCGAGGTTCTACCCCCCGTGGACCGCAGCCTGAAAGGCTCATCTTCCTGGCTGCGCGTCAGCCGGGAGAAGGCGGCAAAGTTGCGCGCGGCGCGCGAAGCATCGCGTACCGCCGTGGCCGAGGCCTTTCCCGAGGCGCGCGCGATCGAACCCGCCGCGGCGCCCTTGGCCGAAGAGCCGCAGCAAGCCGTCAACCGCGAGGTGCTGAAGACATGAGCACGTCTGACTATGCCGATCAGGTACCGGTCTATACCCCGCCGCCCGAGGGCCATGTCTCGCATTCGCGTCTGGAACGCGTGCTGCGCGCGGGCCGCTTTGCCGTCACGGCGGAACTGAACCCGCCCGACAGCGCCGACCCGTCGGACGTTTTTGAGGCGGCGCAGCCCCTGGGCGAGGTGGCCGACGCGATCAACGCGACCGACGCGTCGGGGGCAAACTGCCATATGTCATCGATCGGGATCAGCGCGCTGCTGACCCGGGCGGGCTATTCGACCGTTTATCAGATTTCCTGCCGTGACCGGAATCGCATCGCGATTCAGGGCGATGTGCTGGGGGCGGCGGCCATGGGGGTGACGAACGTCCTTTGCCTGACCGGCGACGGGGTCGGTGTGGGCGATCAGCCCGGCGCGAAACCGGTCTTCGATTTCGATTCGCTCACACTTCTCAGAACAATCCGCACGATGCGCGATCAGGGCATGTTCCTGTCGGGCCGCAAGATCACACGGCCGCCGCAGATGTTCCTGGGGGCTGCTGAAAACCCCTGCATCCATCCGCAGGAATGGCGCCCCGACCGGCTGGCCAAGAAGGTGGAGGCCGGGGCGGAGTTCATACAGACCAACTATATCTACGACATTCCGCTCTTTGAGAAGTTCATGACGCGCGTCCGCGATATGGGGCTTGAGAAGAAGGTCTATATCCTCGCCGGTGTCGGTCCCCTCGCCTCGGCCAAGGCCGCGCGCTGGATGCGGTCGAACGTGCCGGGCATCCATGTGCCCGATGCGCTGATCGACCGGATGGAGAAGGCGGAAAAGCCCGGGGCGGAGGGCAAGAAAATCTGCATCGAACTGATCCAGCAGATCCGCGAGATCAAGGGCGTTGCGGGTGTCCATGTCATGGCCTACCGGCGCGAACACCAGGTGTCGGAAATCATCCTCGAATCCGGTGTCCTCTCGGGCCGCACCCCGTCCCGGCGCGGGGCAGAGCGGAAACCCGCGGCAACCGAGTAGCATCGGTTCCAGAACGAACCCACTTTCCGCCATATTGTCAGCCAAATTTGCGGCTTTTGTGTCGCGAACGGCGACAATGGGGCATCCGATGCATCAGACCGATATTCGACCAGCGGGGGGCACCGGATTTCTTGTCCCGGCCGTTTTCACCGCAACCATCTTCCTGTCGGCATCGCTGCTGTTCTTCGTGCAGCCGCTCTTTGCCAAGATCGTGCTGCCGCAGATCGGGGGGGCGCCCGCCGTGTGGACGACGGCGATGCTGTTCTTTCAAAGTGCGCTGATCTGCGGCTACCTCTATTCGCATCTGATCACGCGTTATCTGGACACCCGGCTTCAGATGGGCCTTCATCTAGCCCTTTGGGCGCTCGCGCTGGCCTTCCTGCCGCTCGCCATCCCCGATGGCTGGACCTATGATCCGGAACGCTCCACCGCCTGGCAGACCCTGACGCTGTTCGGCTTGGGCGTGGGCGTGCCCTTTGGCGTGCTGTCGGCCAATGCGCCGCTGATCCAGTCCTGGTACGCCCGCAGCGACGGCCCCTCGGCCGATGATCCCTATTTCCTCTACGGGGCCAGCAATCTCGGCTCTCTCATGGCACTTCTGGCCTTTCCGCTGGTCGCAGAACCGCTCTTCGGCGCGACGCGGATCGGGCAGGGCTGGGCCATCGGTTTTGTCGCCCTTGGGGCCTTTCTGCTTCTAAGCGGCCTTTTCGCGGCAAAGGGTGCGGGTGGGACGCGGGCGGCGACAATTGCCAAAAGCCCCGCGCAGCCGATCCCGCTGCCCCGTATTGGCTACTGGATTCTGCTCGCGTTCATTCCGTCCTCTATGATGCTGGCGGTGACGACGAAGATCAGCACCGATGTGGGCGCGATCCCGCTGGTCTGGGTCATCCCGCTCTCGTTCTACCTGCTCAGCTTCGTCCTGACCTTCAGCCGACGGTCCTATTTCTCGCCGACCGTCATGCGCTTTGCCTATCTCGCGGCCCTCGGTTGGCTTGGCGCGGTCTTCACCGGCATCGCGGGCGCGCATACCAACCTCATCGGCATTGCCGGGATGATCGTCGGCTTTTTCGTGGTCGCTATGTTCGTTCACCGCAGGCTGTACGACAGCCGCCCGTCAGGCGCGCATCTGACGCTGTTCTACGTCATCATGTCCGTGGGCGGCGCGCTGGGTGGGCTGTTCAACTCCATCATCGCGCCGGTTGCCTTCGACAGTCTGGCCGAAGGCGGGGTAACGACTCTGCTGGCCGCGACGCTCGTCCTCAGCGCGGCTATGGTTCCGACGCGGCGCAGCGCGGCCATGGGGGTCCTGGCCGGTCTGGCCGGGATCGCGGCGCTCCTGATCGCGATGAACGGGTTCGGCATCGACGACCGGCTGACGCTGAAACTGGGCATGTATGCCGGGATATTCCTGATCGTCCTCTTGCTGCGACGCACCCTTTCGGCGATCGCCATCGCGGCGGGACTGATCGCGGTGACCGGCGCCTATGTCATTCCGGATGGGTCGATCTTCAATGGCCGCAGCTTTTTCGGCACCCACAGGGTCGCCGAGGCGGATGGCCTGCGGTCCTACGCGAATGGCACCACCGTTCACGGCGTCCAACGCATATCGCAACTGGACGCCGCCCGTCCCGATCCGTTGTTCTACTACCACCGAAACGGGCCGATGGCGCAGGTTCTGACATCCGAAGTCGGCAGAGCGGCGCGTACGGTCGGGGTGGTCGGTCTTGGCGTCGGTTCGCTCGCCTGCTACCGGCAGGAGGGGCAGGACTGGCAGTTCTACGAGATCGACCGGATCGTCGATGACATTGCCCGCAACCCCGCGCTTTTTACCTTCATGTCGAACTGTGCCGGCGATGCACCGACCCATCTTGGCGATGCCCGTGTCGTCCTGTCGCAGCAGGAGGGGTTGAAATACGACCTGCTTGTGATCGACGCCTATGGCTCGGATTCCGTGCCGATCCACCTGACGACCCATGAGGCGATGCAGCTCTATCTTGACCGGCTGAGCCCGGACGGCGTGCTGCTTTATCATATCTCGAACCGCTACTATGCGATCCATCTGCCGCTGTCGCGCAGCGCTGAAGCGCTGGGGCTGAGTGCGCGCATTCAGGACTATCTGGGCAATACCGATGCCGATCCGGGCGACACCTCTTCAAGGGTAGTCATATTGGCGCGAAACGAGGCCGCGCTGGGTTCGCTGGCAGACGATCCGCGCTGGCTGCGCCTCACCTCAGACGGCGGGCGGATCTGGACGGATGACTACGCCAACCTGCTGTCGACACTGGAATAGACCGACCTTTCGACGGCATAATCGAAGCCGTCTGGCCCGCCGGCTGCAGGCTCCCGCGACAGGTCATCGCACTCCAGCTTGCGGTTCGGCACGTTGCGGCTGACGTCACGAGATCCGCGTGTTCCTCAAATCGATCCACCGCCACTCGCTGGTGTCACACGCCCACCCATCAGAACGGCCTTCGGTCAACGGAAATAAGCGGGTCGGATTTCAGCCGCCGGGTTGATGATCTGCTGGTACCCGCGGCCGGATTTGAACCGGCACGGCCTCTCGGCCTAGGGATTTTAAGTCCCCTGTGTCTACCATTCCACCACGCGGGCCAGCGCCGCGACCATAGTAGAAAACGCGCGCCGGACAAGGGTCAGAGGCCGGTTTCCTTCACCGCTTCCATTGCGACGAAAGTGGAGGTCGAGGCGACGTGCGGCAGGCTCGAAATGCGTTCGCCCAGCACCCGGCGGAAATCACCGATATCGCTGGTGCGTACCTTCATCAGATAGTCGAAACTCGCCGCCATCATATGGCATTCCTCAATCTCGGGTATGCCACGTACGGCCCTGTTGAAGGCTTGCAATGCCGCTTCGCGCGTATCAGACAGCCGAACCTCGACGAAGGCGACATGGGCAAGCCCCATGCGGATCGGGTTCAGCACCGCGCGATACCCGGCAATCACGCCCACCTCCTCCAGCCGCTTCACCCGCGCCTGCGTCGGCGTCTTGGTCAGGCCGATGCGACGGGCCAGTTCGGTGACGGGCATGCGGCCGTCCTCCGACAGCGCTCGCAGAATCGCCGTGTCGAAGCGGTCTAGGTGGGATGGTTCATTAGACATGTATAGTTCCAGAAATTTGGTCGTTTTGACTACCTAAAGCAAATATTCAGTCATATCGCCTTCTGCACAAGCGATATTATGGGGCATTCACGCGGAGGACCCCATGACCGATCTCTGGACTACCATCGACACCGGTTCGCTTCAGCCCGAAGTCCCGCTGCTGGAGCGGCTGATCGCAAATGCTGCGCTCGACGCCTCTGACCGGGCCCGGATCTCCGGTGAAGGCGCATCGCTGGTCCGGCAGATCCGTGCCGATGTGCGGCCCGGCCTGATGGAGGTCTTCCTCGCCGAATACGGTCTCTCGACGGAAGAGGGCATCGCGCTGATGTGTCTGGCCGAGGCGCTTCTGCGCGTACCCGATGCCGACACGATGGACGCGCTGATCGAGGACAAGATCGCGCCCTCGGACTGGGGCAGGCATCTGGGTCACTCGGCCTCCTCGCTCGTCAACGCCTCCACCTGGGCCCTGATGCTGACCGGCAAGGTGCTGGAGGAAAAGGAACCGGGCATCGTCGGCCATCTGCGCGGCGCGATGAAGCGGCTGGGCGAACCCGTCATCCGCCGCGCCGTGCGGCAGGCGATGAAGGAAATGGGCCGCCAGTTCGTCCTGGGGGAAACCATCAACGCCGCGATGGAACGCGCCGCGAAGATGGAAGCGCAGGGCTACAGCTACTCTTACGACATGCTGGGCGAGGCCGCGAAAACCGCCGAGGATGCGGAGCGCTATGCGCAGGCCTATTCCAAGGCCATCGCCGCCATCGCCTCGGCCGCGAACAGCGACGATATCCGCGACAATCCGGGCATCTCGGTCAAGCTTTCCGCATTGCACCCCCGCTACGAGGTCGCGCAGGAAGACCGCGTGATGAAGGAACTGGTGCCCGTCGTCCGCAAGCTGGCGCTTCAGGCGGCTCAGGCGCGCATGGGCTTCAACATCGACGCGGAAGAGGCCGATCGTCTGACCCTGTCGCTGAAGGTGATCGAAGCCGTGCTGTCGGATGAGGACCTTGCCGGATGGGACGGCTTTGGGGTGGTTGTGCAGGCATACGGCCGCCGCGCGGGCGCGGTGCTCGACTGGCTCTACGCGCTGTCGGAACGGCTTGACCGCAAGATCATGGTGCGTCTGGTCAAAGGCGCCTA
>JAUIDM010000162.1 GCA_030428915.1 Alphaproteobacteria bacterium
GAATCCAGGGCCCGAATACCCCTTCTCAGCTCTTCGGCCGCGATTTCGTACCGGTCTGGCCCCCGCTCTACCTCATTCCGAGCTGATTCCATAGCTATGATCGCCGTGCGGATCGCGACCTTGTGTCGATCTCGGGTGATAATGCCAGCACCGGTCGCCCGTTGGATCAATCGGTTTTCGACGGCGGCTATTAGGTCTTTCAGCCCTGCCCCAGTCCTACCAGAGACTGACAGATGGTCATCGTTGCCGCGCAGAGCAAGGTCCGCTTTGCCATAAACCAATATATCTTCCGGCCCTGGCTCCAGCATCGGCATGTCAGCTTCATCCAGAAGAAATATCCGCAGATCGGCTTCCCGCGCCCGCTCGAGCGCGCGCGCCACACCGATGCCTTCGACCTGATCCTGAGTATCGCGCAAACCTGCCGTATCCAGCAATGTCACTGCAAGCCCCGCGATATCCATGCGCACCTCGATCACATCCCGCGTGGTTCCGGCGATTTCGGATGTGATCGCCGCGTCCCGTCCGGCCAGAGCATTTAGAAGCGTGGATTTACCGACATTGGGGCGACCGACGATAGCCACCTCGAACCCGTCGCGGATTCGCTCGGCCGCACCAAATCGACCAAGCTGATCGTCAAGATCTTGTGTCACCTTGTCAATCAACCTCAATACTTCGGGCGATACATCAACCGGCACATCCTCGTCGGCAAAATCGATCGTCGCCTCGACCAGTGCCGCTGCACGTATCAGGTCACGTCTCCAGATCTCCGCACGCTCACCCACCGCGCCGGACAGAACCCGCAGGGCTTGCTTGCGCTGCGCCTCTGTCTCCGCCTCGATCAGATCCGCCAAACCTTCGACCTGCGCTAGATCCAGTCGCCCGTTCTCAAGTGCGCGGCGGGTAAACTCTCCGGGCTCTGCCGGGCGCAGGCCGGGTTGCATTGCAAGCGCCCCAAGCACCGCTGACACCGTCGCCATGGCACCGTGAACGTGAAGCTCTGCGGATTCTTCGCCCGTAAAGCTCGCGCCCGGCGCAAAGGTCAGGACGATCGCCTCATCCAACACCTCGCCATCGAATGTCAGCCGACGCAATCCGGCTTGGCGGAGTTCTGGCAGACCGCCCGCCAGGACACGCACCGCCGCCCAGGCCCCCGGGCCCGAGATCCGGATGACTGCAACGCCGGCCTTACCCCGCGCAGATGCCAGGGCATAGATCGTGTCCATAGTGATAACCTATTGTTTCAGAACAACAAGTCAGGCGTTCATCGAATCGAAGAACTCGGAATTCGATTTTGTCTGCTTGAGCTTCGACAGCAGGAACTCGATTGCATCCGTCGTGCCCATCGGGTTCAGGATGCGGCGCAGGACATAGGTCTTCTGCAGGTCGTTCTTGTCGACCAGAAGATCCTCTTTCCTCGTGCCCGACTTCAGGATGTCCATTGCCGGATAGACGCGCTTATCGGCAACCTTGCGGTCCAACACGATCTCCGAGTTGCCCGTGCCCTTGAATTCCTCGAAGATAACTTCGTCCATGCGGCTGCCGGTATCGATCAGGGCTGTTGCGATGATCGTCAGCGACCCGCCCTCTTCGATGTTTCGCGCTGCACCGAAAAAGCGCTTCGGACGCTGCAGCGCATTAGCATCGACACCACCAGTCAAAACCTTGCCAGAAGACGGTACGACCGTGTTGAAGGCCCGACCCAGTCGGGTGATCGAATCGAGCAGGATAACCACGTCCCGCTTGTGTTCCACCAACCGCTTGGCTTTCTCGATCACCATATCGCTGACCGCGACATGCCGCGTTGCCGGTTCGTCGAAGGTCGAGGAAATCACCTCACCCTTCACACTCCGCTGCATGTCCGTCACTTCCTCGGGCCGTTCGTCGATAAGCAGAACGATCAGGTAGCATTCCGGATGGTTCTTCTCGATCGAATGGGCAATGTTCTGCAGGAGTACCGTCTTGCCCGTCCTGGGCGGTGCGACGATCAGCGACCGCTGACCTTTCCCGATTGGTGCCACAAGGTCGATGATCCGGGCAGAGCGGTCCTTGATCGTCGGGTCCTCGATTTCCATCTTCAGCCGCTCATCCGGGTAAAGCGGAGTGAGGTTGTCAAAGGCCACCTTGTGACGCGCCTTTTCCGGCTCCTCGAAATTGATCTGCCGTACCTTCGTCAGCGCAAAATAACGCTCGTTCTCGCCTGGCGCCCGGATCACGCCCTCAACCGTATCTCCGGTCCTGAGCGAATATTGCCGGATCATGTCCGGGCTGACATAGATATCATCCGGACCCGGCAGATAGTTCGCCTCTGGCGAGCGCAAAAAGCCGAACCCATCCTGCAGAACCTCCAGCACTCCATCGCCGCCGATTTCCCAGCCTTCCTCAGCATGCTCCTTGAGGATCGAGAACATCATCTCGCCCTTGCGCATGGTGGAGGCGTTCTCGATCTCCAGCTCTTCGGCCATCGACAAAAGGTCGGCGGGGCTCTTAGCTTTCAGATCAGCCAGATTCAGACGTTCTTGCGTCATGGGGAATACCGATCAGTGTGGCACGGCCTTGCAGGCGGCGCGATGGATCATCAAGGGAAAATCCCCAATCCGGACGGCGGGGTTCGCCCGCACATAACCTTGCAACGAAGTGGAGTCAATCTGTGCTCAGAACTTGAGCACGACAGAAAAGACGATAATGACCAGCAGGACTGTCGGAACCTCGTTCATCAATCGGTAGGTCCGCCCTGACCGCGTGTTGGTACCGGCAACAAACTCCTTGCGCCTGTATCCCAGCCAGTGATGGAACCAGGTCATGCCAAGCACAGCGGCCGCCTTGGTCCAGGGCCATATCTCGCTCCAGACCACGATCCCGGGCGTGAAGACCAGCGCCAGCCCGAACACCCAGACCCCGATCATCGACGGATTCATGATCAGCCGCAGCAGCTTCCGTTCCATCTCTTGAAACAGGCGATCTGTCTCGCTGCCTTTCTCGACCTTTTCGACGTGATAGACAAACAAACGCGGCAGATAGAAAATCCCGGCCATCCAGGCGATCACCGAAATGATGTGCAGCGCCTTGGTCCAAGGATAGATGCCTGCCAGAAAGTCCATCATTGTTCAGCGCCTGTCACCGTCGATGTTCGGTCTCCTTCCTAAAGAAAGTAATGTTAAAGAAAAGAGATGTGGTTGTTGTATGGCCTGTGGATACTGGGGATTACAATAGTTCCAGCCAACTTTCCCACAGCGGGATCTTTCTGTGCAAAACATTGTGAAAAACTGGTACAGGAAGATAGATACTGAAATATAACCATATTTATCAAATACTTAATTATATGATGAATTACGCAGGTGTGGGTAATTCTGTCCAGAGAACCATGCGAGGTGTGCCGTTCCACATCGCCTGGCCGAGGACATGCACAGCGGGAGAAACCGCCCCAGGCCTTGACAGAAGTGACGATTTTCCCCCAGCAACACGGTACCGGGCGGTTTCCACATGCCAGGTCACACTCTTACACCAAAGCTTGTCCACAGACCCATCCCCATCCCCATGACCGTGTCCAGCAACCGGCGCCTCATCCTCGCATCGGGATCCGAAATCAGAGCGCGGCTTTTGCGGAATGCGGGCCTTGAAATAGAGGTCATGCCTGCCCGGATTGATGAAGACGCGATTCGCGCATCCTTGGCCGCCGACGATGCCAGCCCCCGCGATCTGGCCGATGCGCTGGCGGAAATGAAGGCGCGCAAGATCTCCGACAAGGCGCCCGACGCATTGGTGATCGGTTGCGATCAAATCCTTGAATGCCGACGCATGGTCTTTGCCAAGCCGAGCCATCGTGAAGACGCCCGAGACCAGCTTCACGCACTTCGTGGCCAGGCCCACCGGCTTCTCTCGGCAGCGGTAGTCTTCGAGGCGGGAAAACCGATTTGGCGTCACGTCGGAGAAGTGCGCCTGACAATGCGCGATTTCACTGACGGCTATCTCGATGATTACCTGGCCCGCAATTGGGAAAGCATTCGCGAAACTGTTGGCTGCTACAAGCTGGAGGAAGAAGGGGTGCGGCTTTTTTCCCGCATCGAAGGGGATTACTTTAACGTTCTCGGTCTGCCCTTGATCGAACTCTTGACCTGGCTCGGCATTCGGGGCGACATCGCCACATGATCGACCATCCTCGTATTCCGATTGCCGGTGTCATCGGCTCCCCCGTCGCGCACTCCAAGTCGCCGCGACTGCATAGCCATTGGTTGAAGACCTACGGCATCCGCGGCCACTACATCCCCATGGATGTCGCGCAATCAGACCTGAAGCAGGTCATCGCGGCTTTACCCAAAGCAGGTTTTGTCGGCGTCAACGTGACGATACCGCATAAGGAAACCGTGCTGGCGCTTGCCGATGTCGTGACCGACCGAGCCGCCCTGATCGGGGCGGCAAATACACTGATCTTCCGCAAGGATGGCCGGATTCATGCCGACAACACGGACGGTTATGGTTTCATAGCCAACCTGAAGCAGAATGCCCCTGAATGGACCGCTTCCGCAGGACCCGCTGCGGTGATCGGTGCAGGCGGCGGCGCGCGCGCGGTCATTGCGTCGCTGATCGAGGTCGGTGTGCCTGAGATCCGCCTCGCGAACCGCACCCGCAATCGGGCCGAGGCGTTGCGTTCGGAATTCGGCGCCAAGGTGATCGTGCATGACTGGGTGCAGGCCGGAAACATGATGGAAGACGCGACGACGGTTGTGAACACGTCCTCGCTCGGGATGGAAGGCAAGCCTGAGTTTCGCATTCCGCTCGATGCGCTGTCATCAAAGGCAGTTGTGACCGACCTTGTCTATACTCCCCTTCGTACCACTCTTCTCGAAGAGGCCGCCGCGATCGGCTGTGTGACGGTAGACGGGCTGGGCATGCTCCTGCATCAGGCCGCCCCCGCCTTCGAGCGCTGGTTTGGCACCAGGCCCGAGGTCGATCAGGCCACGAGGGACGTGGTTCTGGGCGCATGAACCGCCCGTTCCTGCTTGGCCTAACCGGCTCTATCGGGATGGGTAAATCCACAACGGCCGCCATGTTTGCCGATGAAGGGGTGCCGGTCTGGGACGCCGACGCAGCCGTGCACCGTCTCTATGCGAAAGGTGGCCCAGCCGTGCCACACATCGCGGCGCTTTGCCCGGAGGCAATTGTGAATGGCGCGGTGGACCGGGGCCGGCTGAAAGATTGGATTGCCCGCGACCCCGACGCCCTGTCTCGGATCGAAGCGGTAGTTCATCCGCTGGTGGCTGCTGACCGTGCCGCCTTCATTGCCGAAAGCACCGCCCCGCTTATCCTTCTCGACATGCCGCTTCTTTTCGAAACGGGGGCGGACAAGGCGATGGATGCCACCCTCGTTGTCACCGTCCCCGCCGACATTCAGCGCGCCCGCGTCCTTGCCCGTCCCGGCATGACGGAGGAGCAGTTTGAGACCATCCTTTCGCGCCAGATTCCGGACGCGGAAAAGCGCGCCCGTGCGACCTATGTCATCGCAACGCTGACCCTTGATGCTGCCCGCACCGCCGTGCGAAACCTGATCGCAAAGATCGGAGCGGCCCATGCGTGAAATCGTACTCGACACCGAAACCACCGGCTTTGAACCTGCCGAGGGCCACCGTATCGTCGAGATCGGCGCGATCGAACTTTTGAACCATATGCCGACGGGTCGCACCTATCACCAGTATATCAATCCCGAACGGGCGATGCCGAAAGAGGCGTTCGAGGTACATGGGCTGGGTGACGATTTCCTGCGCGACAAGCCGCTATTCGCGCAAGTGGGTCAGGCGTTCCTGGACTTCATCGGCGCGGATTCCCGGCTTGTGATTCACAATGCCGGTTTCGATATGAAGTTCCTGAATGCCGAGCTTGGCTGGGCTAATCTGCCGGCCCTGCCGATGGAACGCGCACTCGATACGGTCGCCGTCGCGCGGCGCAAATTCCCCGGCTCGCCCGCTTCGCTCGACGCGCTCTGCCGCCGCTTCGGCATCGACAATTCGGCGCGTGAAAAACACGGGGCGCTTCTGGACAGTGAACTCCTGGCCGAGGTCTATCTAGAGTTGATCGGCGGACGGCAGCCGGATTTCGGTCTGTCGACGGATGCATCGACGCAGCAAAGCGCCGAGTCGACCGCTTGGCGCCCGACACCGCGCACGTCCCCGCTTCCTCCACGAATTACCGAGGCCGAAGAGGTCGCTCACGCGGCCTTTGTCGAGGGTCTCGGCGATGTGGCGATCTGGAAGCGTTTCGCCTAAAGTCCGGTTGCCTTGATGACGACGCCGGCGGTTCGGAAAAGGATCGATAGATCCGTCAGAAGCCCGATCCGCGCCGAATAGTCTTCGTCCAACAGCGCCCGTTCGCAGAACGATCCCCGGTTGCGGCGGCCGACTTGCCACAGGCCGGTAATACCGGGGCGCATGTGATAATAGCTGACGCGATGGCGGTCAGCCTCATACATCACCTGCTGTTCGGGCAGGAAGGGCCGGGGACCGACAAGGCTCATCTCACCCAGCAGTACATTCCAAAGCTGCGGAAGTTCATCAAGGCTTGTCTTGCGCAGAACGGCACCCACCTTCGTCACCCGGGGATCCCGCATCAGTTTCTGGCTCTGCTGCCACTCCCGCGCCAGCGCCGGATTGTCTCGTAGAAGGTCCGCCAGCGCCCTGTCCGCATCGGGAACCATCGTGCGGACTTTCCAGCAGCGAAACAGCGCGCCGTCCCGGCCAATCCGCAATTGCGAATAAAGCGGCTGACCGCCACCAAGCGCAATCAACGCCAGAATGGCGGCCAGAAGCGGCATTACGACAGGCGCCAGCAGCAGGACCAGCAGGACATCTAGGAGACGCTTGCCATGCGCAGCATAGAAGCCTGCTTGCGCGCTGAGGACGGCGTCATCGCGAAATTCGAATAGTGGGGCGGCCATCAGGCAAACTCCCTTGCCAGGTTGTGCCGGGTCACCCCAAACCCGATCTTGCCGCCAAGGTAGAGAGCGAATGGTTACGGTTTCGTTAAGCTTAATTTTGGGTTCTTCGATGCGTAAAAATTACATTGTTCCAACAGGTTGAGCTATTTCATGCGTTAACCGCTTCCGCACAAGGCTGGTCATACGAAACGATTCCACAGGTTCTCCAGCCGCTCCTGCCTGCCAGACCGGGGCTCCGGTTCGATCCCCTCATCCACTACTCGCTGCGCGATTTCCGACAGACTGCTTGTCAGCATCGCGCGGTTTTCCGGCAGATCCCAGCCCGAATAGCGCGCCTCGCGCGACCGATCCAGCGCGCCGTCCTCGTAGAGTGCTGCGGCTGCTTTAAGCGCCCGAGCGCAAACATCCATCGCGCCGGTATGCGCGAGGATCAGATCCTCGGGATCAAGACTCTGCCGCCGAAGTTTGGCGTCAAAATTCGTGCCGCCCGTGGTAAAGCCGCCCGCCCTGAGGATTTCGTAGTAGGCCCGCGCCATTTCCGGGACATTGTCCGGAAACTGGTCGGTGTCCCAACCTGACTGGTAATCGTTGCGGTTCATGTCGATCGACCCGAAAAGGCCCAGCGAGGCGGCGAGCGCGATCTCATGCTCGAAGGAATGCCCTGCGAGGATCGCATGGCCCTGTTCGATGTTCAGCTTCACCTCGCCTTCCAACCCGAACCGCTTGAGAAACCCGTAGACCGTGGCGACATCGTAGTCGTATTGGTGCTTCGATGGTTCCTGGGGTTTAGGCTCGATCAGGATCGTGCCGTTAAAGCCGATCTTGTGCTTGTAGTCGACGACCATGGTCAGAAAACGGCCGGCCTGCTCTGCCTCGCGCCCGAGATCGGTGTTCAGAAGCGTCTCGTACCCCTCGCGTCCGCCCCAAAGAACATAGTTCTGTCCGCCCAGCCGGTGTGTCGCATCCATGCATGATTTCACCGTCGCGGCCGCGTAGGCAAAGACATCCGGATCTGGATTGGTCGCCGCCCCGGCCATGTAGCGACGGTGGGAAAAGAGGTTCGCCGTGCCCCACAGCAAACGGGTGCGATGGCTCTCCATCTTCGCCGCGAAATAATCGACGATCTCTTCCAGATTTCGCTGACTTTCGGCAAATGTCGCACCTTCGGGGCGGACATCGGCATCGTGGAAGCAAAAGAAGGGGGCGCCGAGAAGATCGAACATCTCAAATGCCACATCGGCCTTCAGTTTCGCCAGCTCCATCCCGTCACCAAACCATGGCCGGTCGAACGTCTGCCCGCCGAACGGGTCGCCACCCTGCCAGGCAAAGCTGTGCCAATAGGCCACGGCAAAGCGCAGATGGTCCTCCATACGCTTGCCCATGACCATTTCGTCCGGGTTGTAGTGGCGGAACGCGAATTCGTTTTCGCTATTGGGGCCTTCGTACCGGATCTGCGGGATATTCTTGAAAAAGTCGGTCATGTCAGTCCTTTGATGGCAGATGCGGCGGCACGGTAACGGGCATGGCCTTCGTCGAAGGCGCTGCACAGCGCGACCACCGGGTCGATCGTTTTGGCAAGGCTCGGCGGCGCGGCGATCTCGGCGCCAGCCCCGGTCGCGGCCATGATGGCAAGCCGGGCGGCACCGAAGGCCGCCCCAAAATCTCCCGCGACAGGAAGTGAAACGGGCGTGCCCAGAGCCGTTGCGATGGCCGCAAGCCAATAATCCGATTTCGACCCCCCGCCGACCGCCAGAAGCCTTTCGATTCTCGTGCCGGTCGCGGCAAGTGCGTCGCGGCAGTCACGGATTGCAAAAGTCACGCCTTCCAGCACCGCCCGCGTCGCAGCGTCCCGGTCCATGCCATGCTCCAACCCGATGAACGCACCCCGGATCGCGGCATCATTAAGTGGCGTGCGCTCACCGCCAAGATAGGGCAGGAACCGCGCCTTGCCCGGGGCCTTCAGACCGCCCAGCGCCTCTGTCAGCGCTCCGGCATCTTCCCCGGCTATACGGGCAAACCAGTTCAGGGCATCGGTGGCAGCAAGTATGACCCCCATCTGGTGCCACTTGTCGGGCAGAGCATGACAGAAGGTATGCACAGCAGTCGCCGGATCGGGCCGATACCCGTCGTTCGCGGCAAACAGCACGCCCGACGTTCCGAGCGACACGAAGGCCTGCCCGGCCTTGACGACACCCACCCCGATACCGGCGGCAGCATTGTCTCCCGCGCCACCCGCGACCACGACGCCTTTAGGCAGGCCGAAACGGTCGGCAAGTTCTGGCCGCAGCAAGCCCGACGGGTCGGACCCTTCGACCAGCCGGGGCATTGCGCCGCGATCTAGGGCGGTCGCGGCCAAGAGATCTTC
>JAUIDM010000163.1 GCA_030428915.1 Alphaproteobacteria bacterium
GATGCTGGGGCTCGCCGACCGGGGCCGCGTGCTCGACCTCTTCGACCTGATCCTGAAGGGCGACGCCGCCGGGGCATTGAACGAAATTGGCGGGCAGTATTCGGACGGGGCCGATCCGATGGCGGTCCTCCGCGATCTGGCAGAGATCACCCATTGGGTGTCTGTCATCAAGATCACGCCCGAAGCCGCCGACGACCCGACAGTCCCGCCCGAGGAACGCGCGCGCGGCCTTCAGATGGCCGACGCGCTGCCGATGCGTGTCCTGACCCGGATGTGGCAGATGCTCCTGAAGGCGCTGGAGGAGGTGGCCGCAGCCCCGAACGCGATGATGGCGGCGGAAATGGCAGTCATACGCATGACCCATGTCGCGGACTTGCCGGACCCAGAACAACTCATGCGCCGCATGGCCGAAGGGCCCGGCCCCTCGGCCCCGGCGCCAACCGGGCGCGGCCCTGCCCCCGGCGGCAGTGTCACCCATGCCGCGCCGCGTGCGAGCGTATCATCCGCGCCCACGGGCAACGGCACCGCCACAGCCCTCGCCCGCGACCCGGAAGTGGCCCTTGCCCGCTATGCAAGCTTTCCCGCCGTCGTCGAGCTGATCCGCGCCAACCGCGACGTCAAGCTGCTGCTTGAGGTCGAAAGCCATGTCCGCCTCGTCCACTACGCGCCGGGGCGGATCGAGTTCGAACCGACCGCCGACGCCCCCCGCGATCTGGCGGCAACGCTCGCCCAGCGCCTGCAAGGCTGGACCGGCGTTCGCTGGGGCGTCTCGGTCGTCTCCGAAGGCGGCGCGAAGACGATCGCTGAGGAGCGCAATGCCCGCGAGGATGCGGCCCGCGAGAAGGCTAAGGAGAACCCGCTCGTCCAAGCGGTCTTCGCGGCCTTTCCCAAGGCCCGGATAACCGCGATCAGAACGCCCGATCAGGCGCAGGCCGAGGCGCAGGCGGATGCCCTGCCCGAGGTCGAGGACGAGTGGGACCCGTTCGAGGAAGGTTAGGCCTCATCGCGCGGCGGAGCCATGTGTTCGTCCCAGACCCCAAGGCGACCGACAAGGCCCCCGCCCGAAGATATGTTACAAACCTTCTTGTGATCCTCGTCCGGGGCCATTACCTCGACCCCGACGGTCGAATAGGGAGAAGACGATGCTGAAAGGTTTGGGCGGGCTCGGCGGGCTTGGCGACATGTCCAAGATGATGAAGGCCGCGCAGGAGATGCAGGGCAAGATGGCCGAGCTTCAGGAAGGCCTCAACCGCATCAACGTCGTCGGCGAAAGCGGCGCGGGGCTTGTAACCGCGACCTGTTCGGCCAAGGGCGAACTGAAGGCGCTCGACATCGACCCGTCCATCTTCGACCCGACCCAGAAAGAGGTTGTCGAGGATCTGATCGTGGCCGCGATCAAGGACGCGCAGAAGAAGGCCGGGGATCGCAGCCAGGAAGAGATGAAGCGGCTCTACGAAAGCTTGGGCCTGCCGGCCGACATGAAACTGCCGTTCTGAACCCGCACTGCGCGGGGGATCGTTCCGCTCACGCGCCGACGCATAGGTGTTCCAGCAAGCGATCGCACATAGCATCGCAGCGGGCGAGTTCGGTCGTTTCGATGAACTCATCGGGCTTGTGCCCCTGTTCCATCGACCCTGGCCCGCAAACCAGCGTGGGTATCCCCGCCGCATCGAAATGCCCCGCCTCGGTGCCGAAGGCGACCTTGGTCGTCCCGACGCCGGGTACGAGCGACTTCATCAGCGCCACGGCGGGGTGATCAGCCCTGGTGCCGAGACCGGGATAGGCATTCACCACCTCGACGTCCACTTGCGCCTCCGGGAAGCTCTCGCGATAGGCCGCGGCGACGTCTTCGGCCAGGGCAATGAGGGCGGACTGGATCGCTTCAGGCTGCTGATCGGCCGGGTAACGGTATTCGAAATCAATCACCGCCCGGTCCGGCACGATGTTCAGCGCCGTGCCCCCCGCGATCCGGCCTGCATGGACCGTTGCATAGGGCACGTCATAGCCCGCATCGCGCGCGCCCGTGGCGGCCAGATCGGCTTGCAGACGCCGGAGCCCGGCCACGAAATCACCGGCCAGATGGATGGCGTTAAGGTAGTCTGGCGCCATGGAGGAATGCCCGGCCGTGCCGTGACAGATAGCCCGCAGAGCCACCTTGCCCTTGTGACCAAGCGCAATCTGCATCGAGGTCGGTTCCCCGACGATGCACAGACGCGGCCTGCCGACCGCCTCGTCCATCGCCGGAAGCATCTTCGGGATGCCAAGGCAACCGACCTCTTCATCCCACGAAAACGCGAGCTTCAGCGGTTCGACGAGTGGCAGGGCCGCTGCACGTTCCGCGGTCGACAGAATGCAGGCGAGAAACCCTTTCATATCCGTCGTGCCCCGTCCGTAAAGACGGCCCCCGTCCCTGCGCAGCCGGAACGGATCAGAGGCCCAAGCCTGCCCCGCTACCGGCACGACATCCGTATGGCCCGACAGCATCACACCCGCGACGTCGGCCGGACCGATCCGTGCGAACAGACCGGCCTTCCTCCCAGTCGGATCGCCGATGCGGTGCACCTCACCCCCCGCCCTGCGCAGGACATCTTCGATAAAATCCACAATGGCCAGATTGCTGTCCGCGCTCACCGTCGGAAAGGCGACCAGCCGATCCAGGAGGTCAAGCGTCCGGGTCATCGTTGTGCCGCCCGGGGCCGCACGGATACGCCGTCGGGCGATGTGGTGCCCATATGGATACCGGGCACACTCCCGTCGGTGATCATCTGGCGGCAATGGTCGATGAAGGCCTTCACGGTCAGCACATTTCCTGCCCCTTCGGCCATGACCAGTCCCATCACCATCGGCCGGACCGGCCCCACCAGCGGTACGAAGCGCAGCCTTTTGCCGTCGGGCGAGCTTTCATGCAAGGGACGGATATTGGCGATTGCGTAGCCGAAACCGTTGCCGACAAGACCACGCATCACGCCCATGTCACGGGTCCGTTCCGCGATCATCGGCCTGACCCCGGCAGCTTTGAAAAAGGACAGCAGATAGGCGCTGCTGAGTGGCAGGTCCAGCAGCACCATCGGATGGTCCTTAAGATCCTCGACCGAAACCGCGGATCGGCCCGCCAGGGGATGCGTTTCGGGGAACATCGCATAGGGTGCGAGCTTTGCCAGCGGCACGAACTGCAGATCGCGGGCGATTTCTAGATCATAGGTCAAAGCGATGTCGAGCTGCCCGCCACGGATCTGATCGAAAATCTGCTGCTGGTTCAGTTCCGACTGACTGACCGACACATCGGGATAAAGTGTTTCGAACCCGCGGCGCAGGGGTGGCACGATCATCTGCGCGAAGGTCAGAAGGCATCCGAGCCTGAGCGGACCCCGCACGTCGCCCGACAAAGCGCTCGCGAGTTGGGTCAGCCGTTCAGCTTCGGCAAGCGCCTGTCTGGCCTGATCGAGAAGCGCCCGGCCTGCCCCGGTCAACGCCAGTCCCTGCGCGTGCTTGCGCACGAAGAGCTGCACGCCGAACTCCGCTTCCAGCTGACCGATCGCGGCCGATACGGACGGCGACGATACGTTGACCCTGTCGGCCGCGCCGGCAACCGACCCCGCTTCGCCCGCGGCGACGAAGTATTCAAGCTGGCGAAGCGTGAAGCGGAGCGGCATGAGGGATTATTCGCGCGGGCTTGCCGCAGTGGCAAGCATGCTCATTCGTCGCCCGGAACGCCATAGGATGGGGCCGCACGGGGGTCGAGCGCGCGCTGCACATAAGCGTCCAACTGGGGCTTGTAGATGTCCCATGCCGTGGCGACGGCCTCGATGGGGCAATCTTCGGTCCAGTCGCAGCGCAGATCGGCGACCGGCCAGGCGACCTTGTCGACCAGTTTCAGTCCCGCCGAATGCACCGGACCGGCCTCGCCGCCCGCGGCAAGGCCAGCACGCAGGGCCGCGACAAGCCGGTCGCCCAGATGGCCCCCGGCAGCGAGAAACCCGTCCACGATGGCTTTCGGCACGCCGTCATTGGCCAGCAGATTCCCGCCCGCGGCGACATCTGGCCCCATCGCTTGCGTCCAGATACCCAGTGAGTTAGGCCCGGAATGGATTGCCGTGCCCCCGAACCGGTCCACGGCCAGAACCTGCCGGTAGTCGATGAACGCGCCGCGCCGCTTCACCTCCGCCACGGCCTCGGACGCGCTCATGCCGCTCCCCATAAGGTCGAGTGCCATCGGCCCCAGCGTCGGATCGGTCACGTTCTGCGAGGCGACGGCCCCCACGCCCGCGCGGGCATAG
Source organism: Alphaproteobacteria bacterium (assembly GCA_030428915.1). GTDB lineage: Bacteria > Pseudomonadota > Alphaproteobacteria > Rhodobacterales > Rhodobacteraceae > Albidovulum. The sequence goes on from JAUIDM010000163.1 coordinate 4,278, forward strand.
GAACAGCGTGCCGCGACTGCGGGCGAGGACGAGGAAATCGCAACCCCGAACATGCCGGTCCTTTTGCAACGTGCGACAAGCGAGAAGGTCATCGGCCTAGTCCGGGATCACGGCGGTGCCGTCGATCTCGACCAGCCAGTCGGGCCGCGCGAGCGCCGAGACAACGAGCCCGGTGGAGACCGGATGCACGCCCTTCAGGTATTCGCCCATCGTGCGATAGACCGCCTCGCGGTGGCGGACATCGGTGATGTAGACGACGACCTTGACCAGGTGTTCCATCCGCCCGCCGCATTCCTCGATCAGCTGCTTTATGTTCTGCATGACCTTATGGGTCTGCTCCACCGGATCGTGGCTGTCGATGTTCTGCGCTGTATCAAGATCCTGCGGGCACTGGCCACGCAGGTAGATGGTCTTTCCGCCCTGCGTAACCACCGCCTGGCACAGGTCGTTGTCGAGCTTCTGTTCCGGATAGGTATCCCGGGTATTGAACTTTCGGTGGCGGTAATGCGCCATGGATGGCTCCTCATCAGGTCGCAACGGTTGCGCTCAGACCGCGGTCGCGGTCCGGGCGGCGGGTTCGCTGGCAAAGAATGGTTCCGGTCCCTTTGCCATGTCCTATGCTTCCGCCATGGATGACGGGGCCGGGTTCTGATCCTGCACGCTGGGAGCATAGGCCAAATACTTTCGCTGTGTGCAGATATGATCTGCCAGGTGCTTGGCGTCGTGCCAGACCCCCCAGATGAAACTCGACCCCCGGCGCGACAGCCACGGCAGGCCAAGAAAGCAAACCCCGGGGTCCGGCGATACGCCGCGGTGATGCTTCGGTCTGCCGCGCTCGTCAAAGACATCCACCTTCAGCCAGCCGTAGTCGAGCGCGTAGCCCGTGGCCCAGATGACCGACGTAATGCCCATATCGGCCAGGTCGAGCGCAAGGACCGGATGAGTGACACAATCGGGGTCCGGCCCGATCACGCGGGCTTCGGGATCTTCCGGCAGGTCCAGACCGTTTCGCGCCACGTAGGCGTCGGCTTCGTCCAGCACAGACAGATAGTTGGCATCCCCCTGCCGCAGATTGTCGGCAAGGTCAGGCGCAAAGGTCAGCCGCCCGTCGTGAAAGGTCTGCGCCCGTCCAAGCAGCACGGCGCCTTTTGCCGCAAGCCGTCGGAAATCCATCGTATGGCCACCATTCGCGCCGCTGACCGCGATCGTGACATGTTCCGTCCCTGGTGCGGGCGCAGGCGCATCCCACTTGCCGAGCACGCCAAGCCACCAGACGAAATCCCGCCCCCGGTAGGATCGGGGCGGGCGGCCATGGGGCCCGACCGACAGATAAACCCGCCTGCCCGCTGCCAGCAGTTCCTCGGCGATCTGCGCACCGGATGAGCCCGCGCCGACGACAAGCACCCCGCCCTCCGGCAATGCGCCGGGATTGCGGTAGGCGTTGGAATGCATCTGCGCAAGGCCGGCCTTTTCCGGGATGATGGGGGGAACGATCGGGCGCTGAAACGGTCCCGTCGCGGCCACCACGTATGTCGCCTCGATGATGCCTGCCGAGGTCTCGGCCCGAAATCCCGGGCGGCCCGCAATGCGGCGGACCTCTGTCACCTCCACACCGCAGCGGATCGGTGCGCCGATCTTTTCGGCGTACGCCACGAAATAATCCGCCACCGCTTCCTTGCCAGGAAAGGCTTCGGCATGGGTGCCGGAATATGTCATCCCGGGGAACCGGTCATGCCAGGCCGGACCATTGGCTACGAGCGAATCCCAGCGTTCGGAACGCCAGCGCTCGGCGATGCGGTGCCGCTCCAGCACCAGATGGGGCACGCCGTTCCGACCCAGGTGCTCGCTCATCGCGATGCCGGCCTGACCGCCGCCGACCACCAGCACCTCAACCCTTTCAACCGGCATCTGCCTCATCGTTGCTCTCCTTCCCGTCATCTGCCCCCGAACCGCATGGCGGGCGGTTTCGGCCACAGGCATGGCAGCCTGTCATCAGAACCGGGCCGACCGCCGTCGGAATGGGGTGAAAAGATCAGATCGTCCTGTGCGCTTGCCACAGGCTCGTCCAAACCGACACGGCAGACAAGAACTACAATCATCACCCATGATTAGGATAAGCCTAATCAGATGGTATCCAGTCGGGGCATATACCTACACTAGACCGGGGCTTGGTGCAGTCTTGCGCCCGCGGCAGCCAACACCGCCACGGGCACAACTCGCCGTCACCGACCGAACCTTACGCTTCGGTCTTTGGCCCTTTCGCATCGGACTTTGCATTGGCGTCGGCCTTCGGCCCGTTCGACTCCGCATTCGGCGCGTCAATGGCTGCCTTCGGTGCGGTCGCTTTGGTCGTTGAACCCCCCTCCGCCACTTTCACTCTGCCGTTGCTCACTGCACGGCTCGTCTTGGCCTTTGGCCCGGTATCGGGCTTCGGCGTGGTGTCCGAACGGCGCATTTCCGGATGCATGGAAGCCCCGAGGATGTGATCGGCCCCATGGATGACATGACTCGCCCGGCCGACGATCAGCGGATCGGGGGTGCCGACCACATCATGATCCTTTCCGGGATAATCGAGCGAGGCGAGGAAATGACGCATGCAGTTCAGCCGTGCCCGCTTCTTGTCGTTCGACTTGATGATCGTCCAGGGTGCATCGGCGGTGTCCGTATAAAAGAACATCGCCTCTTTCGCCTCGGTATAGGAATCCCATTTGTCGAGCGACGCCTTGTCGATGGGTGAGAGCTTCCAGCGTTTGAGCGGATCGGTTTCCCGCGATTCGAAGCGGCGGCGCTGCTCCACCTGCGTCACCGAAAACCAGTATTTGTACAGCCGTATGCCCGAACGAACCAGCATCCGCTCCACTTCAGGCGCCTGACGCATGAACTCGAGATAGTCCGTGGGTGAGCAGAAGCCCATCACCCGCTCGACACCTGCTCGGTTGTACCAGCTGCGATCATAGAAAACCATTTCACCGCTGGTCGGCAGGTGCTCGATATAGCGCTGAAAGAACCACTGGCCCTTTTCCTCTTCGGTGGGTTTGTTCAGCGCCACCACCCTCGCGAAGCGGGGGTTGAGATGCTCCATGTAACGCTTGATTGTGCCGCCCTTGCCGGCAGCGTCGCGACCCTCGAAGAGAATGACGAATTTCTGCCCCGTCTCCTGCGCCCATTTCTGGACCTTGAGCAATTCGGCCTGAAGCCGGGCCTTTTCCTCTTCGTATGTCCTGCGTGGCATCTTTCGGGAATAAGGGTACCGGCCACTTTCGAAAGCATGGCGGATCGCGTCGGCATCGACGACGGGAAAGCTCCGCGGCCCAAGGGCCCTCGACCCGGCGCCGCTGGCATCACCCGGTTTTGCCGCGACATCTGAAGAGGCCGGGTCTTTGGCCAAAACATTTTGCGCGCTGTACTGTTCGGTCATTCCTGTCCTCCGTCCTGTTCAAAGCCCGGCAATAATAAAGGCTTCCCAAGCGTCGCACCTTGACCCGGGTCAAACTTGACGGAGTTTTTCGTTCAATCCGTTCCGACGCGCGGCTGGAAAATCCGTTTGCCGATGCTGATTGCCGGAAAACCTCTGCTATGCTAGCGCGCGCCAGCGAACGCGAACGGGGGGCGAAAGCATGAAAGTCGTCGTAATGGGGGCCGGGGTGATCGGCGTCACGACAGCCTATTACCTGGCCCGCAAGGGCGCCGAGGTCGTGGTGCTCGACCGTCAGCCGGGCCCCGGCATGGAAACGAGCTATGCCAATGCGGGCGAGCTCAGCTATGGCATGACCTCGCCCTGGGCGGCGCCCGGCGTTCCGATGAAGGCTCTGAAATGGCTCTTCATGAAGCGTCGCCCCCTTTTCATCTGGCCGCTGATCAGCCCGACGATGTGGAAATGGGGCGCCCAGATGCTGGCCAATTGCAACGACGCGTCTTATGCACTCAACAAGTCTCGCATGGTCCGCGTCTCGAACTATTCGCGCGATGTGATGCCCGACCTGATCGCCGAGACCGGCATCGACTACGATGGGCGCGAACAGGGCACGCTGCAGCTTTTCCGCACCGAAAAGCAGATGAAGGCGTCGAAGGCCGATCAGGCGATCCTTGCCGAATTCGGCTCGCCATTCGAAGTGCTCGACCGCGACGGTTGTATAGAGGCCGAACCCGCTCTCGGCCTTGTGCGCGACAAGTTCGTCGGAGGCCTGCGTCTGACCGCCGACCGGACTGGCGATTGCCGTCTTTTCACCATGGCGCTCGCCGAAAAGGCCGCGGCGCTTGGCGTCACTTTCCACTACGGCCAGAAGATTCGCCTGATCCAGACCCGCGGCGAAGAGGTGATCGGCGTCCTGACCGAAAATCTCGGCCGGGTGGAGGGCGATGCCTATGTCTGCGCCCTGGGCAGCTTCGGGCCGAAGCTGCTCAACCCGATCGACATCCGCCTGCCGGTCTATCCGGTCAAGGGATACTCCGTCACGCTGCCTGTCACCGACGACGCCTATGCGCCGCAATCGACGATCATGGACGAGACGCACAAGGTCGCGATCACCCGGCTGGGCGACCGAATCCGGGTCGCGGGCACAGCGGAAATCGCGGGCTATTCCAACCGGCTGGGGCCGCACGCGACCGATACGGTGCGCCATGTGATCGGCGATCTCTTTCCCAAGGGCGGCGATCTGGAACAGGCGGAAGGCTGGACGGGCCTCAGGCCCATGACGCCCGACGGCACCCCGATCCTTGGCCCGACGCGCTACCGCAACCTTTACCTGAACACCGGCCACGGTACGCTCGGCTGGACCATGGCGGCCGGATCGGGCCGGGCGGTGGCCGATCTGGTGATGGGCAAAAAGCCCGAGATCGACTTCGACGGTCTTACCGCCGCCCGCTACGGGGTGTGACGCCGGACCTACCAGGCAATCGGCGTCGCGTCCCAGGCG
>JAUIDM010000536.1 GCA_030428915.1 Alphaproteobacteria bacterium
GATCCAGAGGGCAAGACCGAATGCCTGAAGGCCGAAGACGGCAAAACCCCCCCGCCAGCTGGCATAGGTAACGAAGAGCCCGCCGAAAAGCGGCCCGAGAAAGGCCGATGTGCCCCAGATGACCGACATCGACGCCATGACACGGGGAATCAGCCGCGCCGGGAACAGCCGACGGGCCGAGACGAAGGCAAGCGCCGTCAGGCCGCCGCCGCCCAGCCCCTGCAGGACCCGGCCCGCCAGCATCGCCTCCATCGCCGGCGCCGCCGCGCTGACCATGCAGCCAATGCCAAACGCCAGAGCCGCGACCACCATCGGGCCGCGCAGCCCGTGCCGCATCGCGATCAGGCCGCTGGCCGCGCCGATGACAATCGAGCCGGTCTCGTAGAGCGCAAAGTTCCACGCCACCAGATGCGCGCCGCCGATCCCGTCCACGATCGCGGGCATCATCGTCGCCACGATCAGGCTGTCGGCGGCATGAAGCCAAACACCCAGGCACACCAGCGCCAGCGATGCTGCCGTGTCCCGCCGCAGAAGATCCCGCCACGCCGCGCCCGCCACCCCATCCACCACCGTCATCTTCGTGCCCTTTGCCTGAAACACCCGGCACTCTGGTAATTGCTCAGGTTAAGGTGAGGTCAAGCGCTGATTTCATACCCTTTGCAGCTTTACCGGCTCACTGCGCGCCAGTTGCAGAAAATATGCCATGAAGGGTCGTGTCGCATCCTCCACCCGCGTTGCAGCATACATGCGTTTTATCAGGCCGTTCTTTGTGACCTTCCGGGTCACGTAATCCGGCTGATATTTCACCTCGCGCAATACCCAATCGGGCAGGACCGACACGCCCCGATCCGACGCGACCAGCATCAGGATCACCGCTGTCAATTCCACCTGTCGCACGGCACGAGGTTCGACACGGGCCGGCGTCAGAAGCTCCGCGAAAACGTCCAGCCGCGTCCGGTCGACGGGATAGGTGATCAGCATCTGGTCGCGGAAATCCTCAGCCTCTACATAGTCTTTCTTCGCCAAGGGGTTGGTTCGCGCCGCAACCAGTGTCGGCGCATAGTCGAAAAGCGGGTTGAAGACGACGTCTGGCAATTTCTCCGGGTCGGAAGAGATGACCAGATCCACCTCTTCCCTCATCAGTGCCTCCATAGCGCCGAAGGCGAGGCCCGCGCGGATATCGACATCGACCTCGGGCCAGGCGCGGCGGAACTGTTCAAGGACCGGGAAGAGCCAGTCGAAACAGGCATGGCATTCGATGGCGATATGCAGCCGCCCCGACCGACCCGCGCGCAGGGCGCGGAATTCCTCGGCCAAAGCCTCCATCTCGGGCAGCACCCGCTCGGCCGCGCGCAATAGGCGCAGACCGGCAGCCGAGAGTTTCAGCGGCTTGGTGCGCCGCACGAACAGCTCCACCCCTGCCTGATCCTCCATCCCCTTGACCTGATGGGACAGCGCCGACTGCGTGATGTTCAGCGTATCGGCAGCGCGGGCAAGGCCGCCCGTTTCGTGGATCGCCTTAATCGTCCTGAGGTGGCGCAGGTCCAGATGCATCGCGGGAAACCTTTAGTGTGACTCATATAGTTCTTGAGGATTATGAATTTGTCTCACGTTCCGATCCGTGGAACAAGGGGGCATTAAAGCAAGGAAACCGCTATGCCTGCACCCCGCATCTCGTTCGAATTCTTCCCACCGAAGACGCTTGAGGCGTCCTTCCAGCTTTGGGAAACCGCGCAGATGCTGGCACCGCTGAAGCCGAGCTTCGCCTCCGTCACCTATGGCGCTGGCGGCACGACCCGCAAGCTGACGCATGAAGCGGTCACGACGATCGGCGCGCATTACGGTATGAACGTCGCCGCTCACCTCACCTGCGTC
>JAUIDM010000164.1 GCA_030428915.1 Alphaproteobacteria bacterium
GTGACTGGCGAGGAGAAACCCAAATCCCACGGGCGGCTTTCCGTCTCGGCCTCGCTCAAGCCCCGCGACCTGATGGCGGAAACTCCGCGCCTGAAGGGCGCCTGGACCGCCCGCATCATCACGCTCTTCCCCGAGGCCTTTCCCGGCACGCTTGGCCTAAGCCTGACCGGCAAGGCACTGGCGGACGGGCTCTGGCATCTGGAGACGATCCCGCTTCGCCCCTTCGGCATCGGCAAGCATCGCAATGTCGATGACACGCCCGCAGGCGGCGGCGCGGGCATGGTCCTGCGCGCCGATGTCGTGGGCGCGGCCTTCGATCAGGCTGCCATCGGCACACCGTCCGACCGCGCGAAATGGCCGGTGATCTACCTCTCGCCTAGGGGCAGGCCCTTCGATCAGGCCATGGCCCGCCGTTGGTCGCAAACGCAGGGCATCACCCTGCTCGCCGGCCGGTTCGAGGGTGTCGACCAGCGCGTTCTCGATCACTACGCGGTGGAGGAGGTCAGCCTTGGCGATTTCGTCCTCACGGGGGGCGAGATCGCGGCGCAGGCGATGCTCGATGCGGTGGTGCGGCTTCTGCCCGGCGTTCTCGGCAATGCCGCCTCGGCCGAGGAGGAAAGCCATTCCCACGGGCTCTTGGAGCATCCGCAATTTACAAGACCGGCGGTCTGGGAGGGACGAGAGATCCCGCCCATCCTCATGTCCGGTCATCACGGCGAGATCGAGAAATGGCGGCGGACCGAAGCGGAACGGCTGACGCGCGAGCGGCGGCCGGATCTGTGGGCGGCGCGGCAAACTGAGCCTGAATGACGGCTGGCTACGGCCCGCTACGCGGACGGAGCCGACTTTCACTCTTAGGTCGCGTCGTCCCATTTCTTTTGCCAGAATGAGATTTGATACTCGACGAGATTCTCGGGGTCATCGGGAATGTAGAACTCAACCTCACAAGGCCGATCAGGAAATTGCCACGATAGCTTTGCTTCGTAGATTTCCTTCAAAACCGTTCCCAGCCTGACGAGATGATCTATCGTTGCCGGAACCCCATTGTCGCAGTGAATATCGACAATGTGGAGGTGGTTCATAACCCATTCAACACTTTGCGGGGTTGAATTCGGTCCGTCTTCAAAACCTTCGACAGCCTCAGATGTCCAGCCTTCCGTAAGAATATACTTCCCTACGATTTCAAACTTGGGCCAGAAGACCGTACAGTATCCAACGGCTAAATCGACGTTACCCATGCAACCAATCCAGTCTTCAAGCGAGATGCCACGTCCACCGTTCCAGCGTGCCAGCTCGGGCTGCATCGATTTGGGAATTTCAGCAGGCATATGCGCCTCTTTAAGCATCGTCGTCGAGAAATTTATCGTCTAGAGATTGCCGCTCGGTGTCAATCAGGGCTCGATGCGGACACCGATTTACTACGGCACCACCGCCCCCTTCGCCTTCACTGTACACCGCCCGTCGATAAGCCCGGTCACGTTGGCTTCGCCGAGACGGTCACGAAGGTCACTGCGTCGGTTCCCACCGATGCCACGCCATGACGCAACTGGGCATCAAAGCCCAGACTGTCGCCCGGCGCCATCTCGAACGCCGTCCCGCCGCAGGAATAGTTGCATGTGCCCTCGATGATCGTCAGGAATACGTAGCCGGTGCTGAAATAGACCGGATGGGTGCCGTCATCCGCGCGGCGCAGGGTGACGCGGGCGGCGGAGAAAGCCAGCGCGTTGTCGGCGAATTGCGCCAGCAGGCGGTAATCATGGACATGATCGGGGGCGAAGCGTTTGGCGGCAAGGCCTTCGCCCGCCTTCACGAAATGGATGTCGGCGGTCTGGACCGTGTGCTGGAAGAGTGAGATCACCGGCACGGAAAGCGCCCGCGCCAATGCCTCCAGGGTCGAGAGCGACGGCGAGACCTGGGCGTTTTCGATGCGCGAGATCATGGCGGAGGAGACGCCCGAGGCGCGGCCGAGGTCACGGATCGCAAGCCCCGCCGCCACGCGCTGCCGTCTGAGGGCGAGCGCCACCGCCCCGCCGATACCCATCGGGTTCTGGAACGCGACGATCTGTTCCGCGGTATCGGCCCCGCCGCCCGTCTTGTCATCGGTCATTGCCCGGTCCCCACAGCCATGTCACGCCCCCTGCGCCAGGCTTTCCAGCAGGGCGCGAGCGTTCTCGCCCGCGATCTTTTCCTTGTCGGCCGGATCGAGCCGCGCGGGGGCCAGCGCGCGGTCACAGGGATTGTCGTGGAAGATCGGGTAGTCGGAGCCAAGGAAAATGCGGTCGGCACCGTAAAGGCTGACGGCAGCTTCCAGCGCCCGCGGCCCGAGCGAGGCGCAATCGTACCAGAGGTTGCGCAGCTTCGATGTCGGGAACGGATCGTCGGGATTGCGGTGCCGGGCGATCGCCTCCATGCGTTCGAAGATCTGGAACGACAGGCGGGGCCAGACTTCCTGAATGTCGGAAAGGATCAGCGTCAGCACGTTCTGGGCGATCTGGGCCTGCAGGGCCACGGCCGAGGTGCGGTATTGCATGTGATCGGTCGGGGGCGGGGGCGGCTCCTCCCCCGCCTTCAGACCGGGATGCAGCATGACATGGCAGCCGGTCTCGTTCGCGGCGGCCAGGATCGGGGCGAGCGCCTTGGCCTCGGCGACAGAGTTGAAATAGTTCGACGGCAGGATGATACCGGGCAGGCAGAGGTCGCGACGCACACGGCGGACTTCGGCGACCGACAGATCGGGATCGGCAAGCGGCAGCCCGGCAAGGCCGAAGATGCGTCCGCCCGTTTTCGCGTGCAACTCGGCAAGGTGGGTGTTGAAGGCACTGATCGCCGGGGCGACCTCATCGGCGGGCAGCACGTCCACCCCAAGTGCGCCGGGAAAGGTCAGCATGCGGTGGGTCAGGCCCAGCCGGTCCATCTGCGCAAGGCCCACATTGATGTCGAAATAGTCCGGTTTGAAGGGAAACTCACCGTTCATGGCAATCATGCCCTGGGTGCCATCGCGCCGGTGGCGGAGATAGGGCCGTGCGCTGCGCGCGTGCAGCATTTCGGCCAGCCCGCCGCCGTAGAAATGGGCATGCATGTCGATGCGGGCGGTCATGTGTCGCCTTGCGCTCCTGTCAGGGTTCTCTTGTGGCAGTCAATCACGGCCACCGCGCCAAGGGCCAGTCGAAAGCCCGCCGCAAACACTGATTTTCCGGCAGGTTTGCTGAATTTTCGAAGGAACGCCCTTCGGGTCATGCTGTTGTCCGCACAAGCGCCTCCTCGAACCAATCGGCATAGCTGCGCTCCACCGCCATCTCGTATCCCCCCGCGATCCGCCGGATCAGCGCGCGGATGCCGAACGCCTCGGTCCAGCTTGCCCCATCGGGGGGGAAGACCCTCGGATGCAGGTCCAGCGGGGTCGCCACCGCCATGACATCGCTTGCCTCTGGCCCGGTCACGGCAAAGAAGGTCAGCATGTCGGAGATCGGCACAACGGACAGGTCGCCGGGCGCCTCATCGGGGCGCAGCGCGGCGGTCAGCGCCTGCTCCACCGCCAAGGACGCCATCAGAATCCAGCAACCGGGGCCGGTATGCACAAGCTGGCGCCCATGCGCCTCCGTCAGCCGGTTCGGGTGATCGGGAAAGGGCGGCAATGTGTCACCGCACCAATTGCGCAACACGTCCCTTTTGCCTTTCAGGTCGAAAAGCGCGCGCAAGGGCAGGCGTGTAATTATCGCGTCATACCCCATCAGGACCGCAGCCTTTCCCCCGTCGGGTCATGAAAGACCGGCGGGCAAAGCTCCACCTCGATCACGCCATCGGGCAGCCGGACGAACGCCCGCCCGCCGATCCGCGCCCGCCCGTCCGTCAGCAGGGCGAGGCCCAGCCAGCGGTTTTCCACGACCGACCAGACGCAGGCGGTGACGAACCCCTCGGTCGCCTCTTTCCGCCCGCCCGGCGTCAGCGGCGCGCCTTCGGGAACCTGCCGGTTCGGGTCAAGCGGGCGGAAGCCCACAAGCTCGCGCCGCGGTTTTCCCGCAGCCCGGCGCAGATCAACCGAGTGCTTGCCGATGAAATCCGGTTTCGCCTTCGACATGACCCAGCCCATGCCAAGATCGTAGGGGTCCACCGTGCCATCGACCTCGTGCCCGAGCGAGAGGAACCCCTTCTCGACCCTCAGCACATGGTTCGCCTCCGACCCAATGGGCGCGATACCGAAAGCCGCACCCGCCTCCAGCGCGGCGTCCCAAAGCGCGGGCAGGTCGCGGGGGCGGACATTGACCTCGAACGACAGTTCGCCGGTGAAGGAGACGCGCGCCACCCGCGCGGGCAGGCCGGCGACGGAACCGTCCCGGAAGACCATGAAGGGAAAGGCATCGGGCCTGATGTCAATATCGGTGCCCATCGCCGCGACCACCTTGCGCGCCATCGGGCCGCAGATCGTCGCATTGGCCCATTGGCCGGTGACATTGGTGATCATGACCCGCCAATCCGGCCGCTCGATCTGCAGAAGCTTTTCCATATGCTGCCCGACCGCATCGGCATTGCCGGTCGAGGTCGACATGAAAAACCGGTCCGCGGCCAGCCGGAACGACACGCCGTCATCAAGGATCAGCCCGTCATCACTCAGCATCAGCCCATAGCGCCCCGCACCCACCTTCAGGGACGAAAAGACATTGGTGTAGATCCAGTCGAGGAAGGCCCCCGCATCCGGCCCCTTGATCTCGTACTTGCCCAACGGCGCGCCGTCATAGATGCCCACCCCCTCGCGCGCACACCGCGCCTCGCGGTTCACGCTGTCCTGAAAGCTCTCGCCTTCACGCGGGTAATAGCCCGGCCGCCGCCAGCGCGCGCCTGCCTCATACATCACCGCGCCGTGGCCCTTGTGCCACCCGGTCAGCGGCGTGTGGCGATAGGGCAGTACGACCGGCCCGGCCCGCCTGCCGGCGATGGCGCCGAACTCGACCGGCGTATAGGGCGGGCGGAAAGTGGTGGTGCCGACCTCTTCGGGGCGTATCCCCAGCCGCTCGGCCACCGCGCCGATGACGTTGACGTTGCCGGTCTTGCCCTGATCGATGCCCATGCCGCCCGTCGTGTAGCGCTTCACATGCTCGATATTCGAATAGCCCTCGCGCAGCGCCAGTTCTATATCCGCAACACTCACATCGTTCTGGATATCGAGAAACGCCTTCGCCCCGGCACCCGGCGCGGTCCAGAACGGTGTGACCGTATAGGGCGTATCCCCGGCCTCCGGCACATCCGGCGCCTCTGCTTCGATGCCGATCCCGGCCACAGCCGCGCGGGCCTGCGCCGCACCCTCGGCCAGAGCCCGTCCCAGTTCCATCGCCCCGTTTGCCGCACCCGCCGCACGCACCGCCTGCGCGGGTGCACCCGGCACGAAACCGGCGAGCGTATCGTCCCATACGATCCGGCTGCGGGATTGCGAATAAAGATGCACCGCCGGATTCCAGCCGCCCGAAACCGCGAGAAGATCGCAGTCCAGCCGTCGTGCCACCCCGCCCCCGACGGGCGCAATTAAGGCGCCCCGGACCCGGCGCCCCCCCGTGACCGAGGTGACAGCCTGCCCCGCCAGAACGTCGACATCCGGCACCTGCGCCCGCGCATATTCGGGAACGGTGTCTCGGCTGTCGACGATTGCGGCGACCGGGATTCCCGCTTTCGCCATATCGGCTGCCGCCGCATAGGCGCTGTCATTGTTGGTAAAGATCACCGCCCGCCCGCCGGGCCGCACCGCCCAGCGGTTGGCATAGGCCTGCGCGGCCGAGGCGAGCATGACACCGGGCCGGTCATTGCCCTCAAACACCATCATCCGTTCGATAGCCCCGGTCGCGGTGATCACCTGCCCCGCCCGGACCCGCCAGTTGCGGCCCAGAAGCGACGGGTTCGCCGGTGCTCGTTCATGCACCATCATCAGGTTGTGCTCGCGATAGGCCCAGACGGTGGCGTTTTGCAGATGGATGACATTCTCCATCGCGGCAAGCTCCGCCACCGCCGCCGCGACCCAGTCCAGCGCGGGCTGGCCGCCGATGGTCAGACGGCGGTTCAGAAGCGACCCACCCGCCTCCGTGCCCTCGTCGGCAAGCATCACCCGCGCTCCGGCGCGGCCTGCGACCAAAGCCGCCATCAGCCCCGCGGGCCCCGCCCCTGCAATCAGCAGATCGGCATGGGCATGACGCGCCTCGTAGGCGCCTTTCGGTGGCTGCTTCGGCGCAGAAGCCAGACCGGCAGCACGACGTATGGACGGCTCATAAAGATGCCAGTCCGGCCATTTGAACGTCTTGTAGTAGAACCCCGCCGGGATCAGCCGCGCGATCAGCTGATTGACCGCGCCAAGGTCGAAGCGCGCCGATGGCCAGGTGTTCACCGAGCGCGCCACCAGCCCCTCGGTCAGGGGCACCGTGGTGGCCGGGCGGTTGCCCGAGGCCAGATCGCCCCCAAGCTCCACCAGCACTGCCGGTTCCTCCACGCCCGCGCCCATGATCCCGCGCGGGCGGTGGTACTTGAAGCTGCGGGCGGCGATGCGCACCCCATTGGCGAGCAAGGCCGAGGCCAGCGTATCGCCCGTAAATCCCTGATACTCCCGCCCGTCGAAACGGAACCGGATGGGCCGCGACCGGTCGATGCGGCCGCCTTCGGTCAGACGATGAAGGTCAGCGGCCAAGGCGCACCTCCGTGATCTCATGCGTCACGGTGTGGCGGCAGATCGTCAGCCAGGCGCCACAGCCGCGCGCATGCCACCAGCGTTCCTCCAGCCAGCCCATCGGATTGGGCGGCACGGTCAGCCAATCCACCCAATCCGCGTCGCTAACTGCTGCCGGATCCGAAGGGCGTGGCGGCATGGCCGGACCGCCATAGCTGAACTCGCTTTCGTTCCGGGGACCGCAGAAGGGGCATTGGATCAGCAGCATGGCCTCACCTCGCCGTCGTCGTGCCGGTCTCGACCACGTAGTCGAGAGTGCGGAAGCGATTGAGCCCGAAGGGCGCGATCAGCGGATCGGGCCGCCCCGTGGCAATCAGATGCGCGAGGCCTGCGCCGCCCGCCGGGATCGCCTTGTAGCCGCCCCACCAGCCTGCCGAAACAATCAGCCCCGGAATGTCGGTCATCGACACAATGGGGCTTGCATCATGCGCCATGTCGAGATGTCCGCCCCATTGCCGCATCAGCTTCAGCCGCGCGAAGGCGGGGAACAGTTCCAGCAGCGCCGCGACCGTATCCTCGAAGACCGATTGCTTGATGTCGCGGCGAAAGGACTGCCCCAGATCGGTCGCCCCGCCGATCACCAGTTCGCCCTTGTCGGACTGGGAAAGATAGACGCCGAGATCGGGGCAGTTGACGATGACATCGAGAACGGGCTTCACGGGTTCCGACACGAAGGCGGTCAGGTTGATCGTGCGCAGGGGCAGGCGCAGCCCGACGGTTTCGGTCAGCGTCGTCGTATGGCCCGAGACGGCCAGCGCCACGGTCTTGGCCCGCACCGTGCCGCGCGGCGTCTCGACGCCTTCGATGGCACCATCCGCGCCCCGCAAAAGGTTCGTCACCGGCGTCTGCTGGTGGATCGCCACGCCCAGCGCACTCGCCGCGCGGGCATAGCCCCAGGCCACCGCGTCATGGCGGTTGACGGCAGCTTCGGTATGAACCGCGGCGCCGAGGATCGGCAGGCGGCTCTCCGCCCCGCCGCCGGTCAGGGCGGGCACGCGGCGTCGCAGTTCGGCCACCGGGATATCCTCATAGATCGCGCCATAGATATCCATGATCAGCCGCCGCCGCCGCCGGTCGCGCACCATGCCCCAGGTTTGCAGCACGTCGATCATCGTGCGCTTCGAATGCATCGTGTTGAAGTTCAGCTCGCGCGTGAGCCCGTCGAACATCGCCACCGACTTCACATAGAACGGGATCGACTCGTCGCGCATGTAGTTCGAGCGGATCGTCACCGTGTTGCGCGCGACATTTCCGCCGCCGAGCCATCCGGCCTCCAGCACGGCGACATCGGTGATCCCGTGTTCCTTCGCAAGGTAATAAGCCGCCGCCAGCCCGTGCCCCCCAGCCCCCACGATGATCGCCTGATAGCGGTCTTTCAGTGGCGGGCTCTGCCATGCTGGCGCCCAGCCCCGGTGACCGCGAAGCGCATGACGGAGGAGGGACAGGGCGGAATAGCGTTGCATGCTGATAATTATGTTGCCTGAAAAGCACCATCCGCACAACTGCCGAATATCACGGACCGTGCTCCTGCGGACCGTCACCGGGGTAAATATCCTCTGACCCCGCCGCGCGCGCCTGCCATACGTTTTGCCGACAGAACGCCGACGCTTTGCCGACGCCCGTCTGCCGTGCCGCAGTGACGGGTTGAACCACATGCGGGTGGGAGCATGCGCTTGCCCGAAATTTCCGCTTTTCCTTTCCCTCCTCATCGGTATAGTCACGCCCCATGACACGGAGCTTTCATATCCCGACCACCCAGGGCGCGCCCCGCCGCGCCCGGTCGCTTCGTGCCCTTCTCCTGCTTAGCCGCCTCTGAGCGTGCCATCAGGCGCGACCGCTCAGAGGTGACCCCGCGCCAGGCACAGCTAAAGCAGACCAGAGAGAGATCAGGACAATGACCGACAAGACCAAGCAAGACCGCGTGGTGATTTTCGACACCACCTTGCGCGACGGCGAGCAATCACCCGGCGCAACGATGACGCATGAGGAAAAGCTCGAAATCGCCGAAATGCTCGACGAGATGGGCGTGGACATCATCGAAGCGGGTTTCCCGATTGCCTCGGAGGGCGATTTCGAGGCCGTGACGGCGATTGCCAGACAGGCGCAGCAGGCCGTTATCTGCGGCCTCGCCCGGGCGAACTTCAAGGATATCGACCGCTGTTGGGAAGCGGTAAAACACGCGAAACGCCCACGAATTCATACGTTTATCGGCACCTCGCCCCTGCATCGCGCGATCCCCAATCTGGACATGGACCAGATGGCCGAGCGCATCCATGACACCGTGACCCACGCCCGCAACCTCTGCGACAATGTGCAATGGTCGCCGATGGATGCCACGCGGACCGAGCATGACTATCTCTGCCGCGTGGTGGAGATCGCGATCAAGGCCGGCGCCACGACGATCAACATCCCCGATACGGTGGGCTATACCGCGCCGCGCGAAAGCGCCGACCTG
>JAUIDM010000165.1 GCA_030428915.1 Alphaproteobacteria bacterium
CCCTAGCGTGGCGTACAAAGTCCGATTGAACAATGGTCCGCGCCGCGCCATCGTATCCCGACCTGATCGGCTGGGGGTGACATGCAGATCGACGCGAACGGTATTCGGTTGGAATTCGAAACCCACGGGCCGCAGGACGGCCCGGCACTTATCCTGATCCGGGGGCTCGGCACACAACTCGTCCACTGGCCCGATGAACTGACATCGGGTTTCGCTGCCGCCGGTTTTCGCACGGTGACCTTCGACAACCGCGATGTCGGGCTTTCGGCGCGGTGCCCGGGGCCGGGGGCGGAAGGTGATGCCGACGCCATTTTGGCTGATCTCAATGCAGGGCGGGTGCCGAAACCAGCCTATCTTCTCTCGGACATGGCCCGAGATGTTTTAGGCCTGATGGACGCGCTCGGCATCGAACGGGCCCATGTCCTCGGCATCTCGATGGGCGGTGCAATTACGCAGCTATTGGCCTGCGACCATGCCGACCGGCTTCTAAGTGCCATCATCGTCATGTCATCGGCGCGGCTCCGCGGGGTTGATCTGGGGAAACGACTGCTGTCCTACCCGACGGACCGTGCGGGTTTCATTGCGTGTGCGCTGGACGGTGACCGCGTGTGGGGCAGCCCGGGATATCCCGCGACGGAGGACTATTTGCGGATGCAGGCCGGGCGTGCTTTCGACCGGGGTGCCGACGCAGACGGGGTAAACCGACAGCTTCTGGCGACGCTGAACACGCCCGACCGGCGCGCGGCGCTGGGTGGTGTCGTTCTGCCGTGCCTCGTCATCCATGGCGAGGAGGACACGTTGATCCTGCCCGAAGAGGGCCGCGAAATCGCGTCGCTCATCCCGGGATCGGAGCTGGAGGTCATTGCTGGGATGGGACATGTCATCACGCCCGCGCTCGCGCCAGTTATCGTCGAGCGGGTGGAACGGTTCATCGCATCCCGATCATAAACCGTTCCGGCAAAGGCTGAATCGCCAACCCCTGCCGCGCCGCGCTTTCCGGTTATTGCTGCTACGCATATCTCGACGCGTTCCCGACGCGCTAGAGTCCCAGACGTCTCGTGCGGCGGATGACCAGCAGGATGGAAACGAACGCGAATAGCGATGAGAGGAACATCAAAAGCGCCAGCGGCAGCGCACCGCCACCGAAGCCGAGCGCCCAGCCGGCAAGAGCCGACAGGCCCGCGCCCCCGCCGATCATCATAGCCCCGCCGAGACCGGAGGCCGTGCCCGCGAGTTCCGGCCTGACCGACAGCATTCCCGCATTGGCATTCGGCAGCGCCATTCCGTTGCCAAGTCCGACCGTGACGATCAGGCCGAAAAAGACCCCCGGTCCAGTCAGACCCAACACATCGAGAAGCGTCAGGAGGCCCATGCAGGCAGTGGTGAACGCAGTGCCGAAGAGGATCATCCGGTTCAGCCCGATTGCCACCGAAAATCGGCCCGACACAAAGTTGCCGATGCCGTATCCGATCGCCGGGGCGCCGAAATATGCACCCAGAACGCCGGGCGACATGTGGAAGACCTCCGTGCCGACATAGGGCGCTCCGCCGAGATAGGCGAAGAAGGCGCCGGACGAGAACGCGGCCGCGAGGCAATAGCCCCAGAAGCGGGGCGAGGCCAGCAATTCGGGATAGTTGCGGACCTGATCGGCGAACCGCGCGGCCCGGCCGGTCGCGGTTTCCCCGAGATCCGCCCAGATCAGCCACAAGACGGCAAAACCGAGCACGATCAGAAGGACAAAATTGGCCTGCCAGCCAAACGTTTCGTCCAGCACACCGCCAATGGCCGGGCCGATCATCGGCACAAGCGACATACCCATCGTCACATAGCCAATCATCGACGCCGCCTGTTCCCCCGGCACCATGTCCCGGATAACGGCGCGGCTGAGGACCATGCCGGCCGCGATCACCGCCTGCAACATTCGGAACACCAGAAATATCCCGACCGTGGGCGCGAAGATCGTGCCCAGTGTGGCGATCAGAAAGAGCACAATGGACCATAGCAAAACGGGGCGTCGGCCAAACCGGTCGGATATCGGTCCGATGACAACCTGCAGCAGCGCACTGAAGCCGAGATACAGCGAAACCGAAAGCTGCATCACGCGGTAATCGGTGTCGAACCACGCGGTCATGCCGGGAAGGGAGGGCAGGAAGATGTTCATCGCCAGCGCCGAGAGGCCCGTGACCATGACCAGGGTCACGATATGCGGTGGTGTCGTCCGGGACAGAAACCGGACCGTGGAGGCATCTATCTGCTGCTTCATTCTCATCGCCTATGTGGGAAGCCGCACCATGTCCAGCGGCGCGTGCGCACAGTGGTCTGTGCAGTTCCACCCCCCCTGCATGTGAAAAACATTAAGTGCCCCGAGCGTCACCGGCACGGATCCTGCCACGTGGTTTCAGTTCACGCTATCGAAGATTGCGGTGTGCGGCTGACCTGTAGGGTGGGCTGTAAGGGGTAAACTTGTGGTTCAGATGACCGCAGTGCTTAACCTCCGGTGAGGCCTGGCAACCTTTTGTGCCGATCGATGCGCACTGTACGTCCGGCCGATTTCAGGGGACATATACGGGAAACCGGCCTTGTTTTGTGATGCCACTTTGACATTAAGTTTGCAAATATACAATTTGCAATGAAGGGTCGGCGAAAACATTGCAAATTTTCGCAAATCCGCTTTGCCCGAAGCAAGGCAGGCGCTAGGTTGCCGCGAGCGCGACATGGGGGGAGATCATGAAAGACATTCTTGAACAGCTTGAAACGCGGCGGGAGACGGCGCGTCTGGGCGGTGGTCAACGCCGGATCGATGCGCAACATGCGCGCGGTAAGCTGACCGCGCGGGAGCGGATCGAGCTTCTGCTCGACGAGGGGTCTTTCGAGGAGTTCGACATGTTCGTCTCGCACCGCTGCACCGATTTCGGGATGCAGGCGGACCGGCCCTCGGGCGATGGCGTCGTGACGGGCTGGGGCACGATCAACGGCCGCATGGTCTATGTCTTCAGCCAGGACTTCACGGTCTTCGGCGGATCGCTGTCGGAAACCCACGCGCAGAAGATCTGCAAGATCATGGACATGGCCGTGCAGAACGGCGCGCCGGTGATCGGGCTTAACGATTCTGGCGGCGCGCGCATCCAGGAAGGCGTGGCCTCGCTGGCGGGCTATGCTGAGGTTTTTCAGCGCAACATCATGGCCTCCGGTGTCGTGCCTCAGATCAGTGTCATCATGGGCCCCTGCGCGGGCGGCGCGGTCTATAGCCCGGCCATGACGGATTTCATCTTCATGGTGAAGGACACGTCCTACATGTTCGTCACCGGCCCCGATGTGGTGAAGACCGTTACGAACGAGATCGTGACGGCCGAGGAACTGGGCGGCGCGTCGACCCATACGCGTAAGTCGTCAGTCGCCGACGGCGCCTTCGAAAACGATGTCGAGGCGCTGATCGAGGTGCGCCGGCTGGTCGACTTCCTGCCGCTCAACAATCGCGACAAGGCACCGACGCGGCCCTTCTTTGACGATGTCGCGCGGATGGAGGAGAGCCTCGACACGCTGATCCCCGACAATCCGAACCAGCCCTACGACATGAAGGAACTGATCCTGAAGGTCGCGGACGAGGGCGATTTTTATGAAATCCAGAAGGATTTCGCCGCCAACATCATCACCGGCTTCATCCGGCTCGAAGGCCAGACCGTGGGTGTCGTGGCGAACCAGCCGATGGTGCTCGCGGGTTGTCTCGACATCGACAGCAGCCGCAAGGCCGCGCGCTTCGTACGCTTCTGCGACGCCTTCGAGATTCCGATCCTGACCTTCGTTGACGTGCCGGGCTTCCTGCCGGGAACAGGCCAGGAATACGGCGGCGTCATCAAGCACGGGGCAAAGCTCCTCTTCGCCTACGGCGAGGCGACGGTGCCGAAGGTCACGGTGATCACTCGCAAGGCCTATGGCGGAGCCTACGACGTCATGGCGTCGAAGCACCTGCGCGGTGATTTCAACTATGCCTGGCCAACGGCCGAGATCGCGGTGATGGGCGCCAAGGGCGCGGTCGAGATCCTCTACCGCTCGGAACTTAGCGACAAGGACAAGATCGCGGCGCGCACCAAGGACTACGAAGACCGCTTCGCCAACCCTTTCGTGGCTGCCGAGAAGGGATTCATCGATGAGGTGATCATGCCCCACGGCACGCGCAAACGCGTCGCCCGCGCCTTCGCCTCGCTGAGAACCAAGAAGCTCACGAACCCATGGAAAAAGCACGACAACATTCCGCTGTGACCGGGTGAGGGGGATGCTGCGTTGGATCGTTGCAGGGACGTGTTGCCTGGCTGCACTTGCCGTCTGGGCGCTGATGCGGCCTGCGCCTGAGGTGGACAATGGTACAGGTACGCTGCCGGTGCCATCGGGGCAGGTCGTGACCCATCTGGACACGGTTCAGGCCGTGCCGGGGACGGAAGGGCTGACGATCCGGTTCCGCTTCGTCGCCCCCGCCATTGCCCGCGAAGGTGGGGACGTGTCGGCCGAGGCGGCGCAGGAGGATATGACATGGCTATGCCAGAACTACGCCCTGCCGCGTCTGCCGGTAACTGGCCCGGTGCCCGCGCAGATCGTAATTTCACTGTCGGACAGGCCCGTAGAGTTCGGCGCACCAGCCCCCGAAGCAACACAATTTTTCGAGGCCTTCCGCGTGGAAGACGATACCTGCTATTGGGAGCCGTTTTGATGAAACCACAACCTATTGTGTTTGTCGGCGGATACCTGCCCAAAAGTGATGCGGGCCTGCCACATTTCGTGAACTTGACTGTGGTACAATGGGCCAAGAATGTGGCATGCACTATGATTATCGAAGGTGGTCAAGTTGCCGCCGAACTCGAAAAACTGTGGCGGCTCAACACGGAAGACCGTTCGCCCGCCCATCTGAGCAGGAGTTACAGATGTCCTATAAAGTGCTTCTCGCGTGCGCCCTCGTCGCTTTTGCGGCTGCTTGCGCCCAGCAGGAAGAAGTCATGGTCGAGCCGACCGTCACTGAAGAGCCCGTCTTCACCGGCAAGTACGGCAGCTAATATCTTTGGGCCGACCCGCTGTGGCGGGTCGGCCCCTTGCGCCATTCGCCCCCTCCCGGAGGGCGTGGTATGCTGAAACATCGCGGCTTTCCCGGCCGCCTTCCGGGTACCGATTTCCAGTTCACCATCCGACGCGCGAACCCCAAGGGCGTAACCAAGCTTGTTATGCGCGAGCGCTTCCGCGACCGCAGCCCGGCAGATCGTCGGGCCGACCTCGCATTCATGGCTGCCCTTTGGGATCATTTCGGCGAGGAACCGTTCGAACGCGGCAATCTCGACGCGGGGCGTCTGTCCTGGTTGTTTGGTCGTGAAGTGATTCCCGCAGAGGATGACTTTGACCCCGAAAGCTACGACTCGCTGCTGAGAATCGATGTGGACAAGGCCCGTGCGGCTTTCCCAGATGCTTTTGAGTGGGGGGAATAGGCGTGATTTCGCGCAACCCTTACGCGTTTTGGCGCAATACCGCCGATCGTTTCGTGGTCGGAAACTTTGGGTTTGCGTCGTCCGGATTGTGCGCACATTCTGGTTGTGGGGCGTCACCCTACAGCAAGCATCACGCCCCGATTTGTCAAAACCGTTACCCTTCCCCTTCTCTACGGCCTGGCCCCTCGCGGGTCAGGCCTTCTTTCTGTTCCTTGAGGGGCATCTCCCGCGTTGGACGGCTACGTGAGCAAAGCGCCGCTGACGCTTTCGGTTCACGCCGATTTCACTTTTACGGCCTTGCGTTTGCTATATTCTCCGCGCGGATAAAAAACATTGCTGGAGGAAGAGCAGAATGCGCATGTCAAAGATCGTTCTCGGCCTTGTCGGGGCGGCGGCTCTGGCCGGTTGCATGCAGACCGATGGGGAGCGGGCGCTGGCCGGGGCTGCGGCAGGTGCCGTCATCGCGGATGCGACAGACAATAACGTGCTTACCGGTGCAGCGCTCGGCGCAGCTGGCGGTGCCGTTTGCGACGACGTCGGTCTCTGCAGCCGTAGCTACTGACGTTATTGCATATCAAGGCCATCTGACAGAGCGTGACCAAGCGCTTGTCGCGCCTCAGAACCACGGAGATAAAACTAGATGTCGATCAGAACTCTTCTTGCTGCGGCTGTCGCGGCGTTCGCCCTGTCCGGCTGCCTTGACACCGATGCCGAGCGCGGACTTGCCGGTGCCGCCGGCGGCGCCGTCGTTGCCGATGCCTTCGGTGGCAATGCCCTTACCGGCGCCGTTGTCGGGGGCGCGGCTGGCGTCTTCTGCGACGACGCGGGTATCTGTAACTGATGACGTGATCCGGGCTGCCGTCGCGGCCCGCCATAACATTCAACGGACCACCGTGGCGCCCGGCCGCGGTGGTCTTTTCGTTTGCGCGTCCGGGGTCAACCCGGGGCAGCCTGAAGGGGGACCGAGATGTTCAAGAAAATCCTGATCGCGAACAGGGGGGAGATCGCCTGCCGCGTCATCAAGTCGGCCCGCAAGATGGGCATCAAGACTGTTGCCGTCTATTCCGACGCTGACCGCAATGCGTTGCATGTGAAGATGGCCGATGAGGCGGTCCATATCGGTCCACCGCCCGCCAACCAATCCTACATCGTGATCGACAAGATCATGGACGCGATCCGTCAGACCGGCGCCGAGGCGGTGCATCCGGGCTATGGGTTTCTCAGCGAGAACATGAAATTTGCCGAGGCACTTGAGAAAGAGGGCGTGGTCTTCATCGGTCCGCCGAGCCCGGCCATCGAGGCTATGGGCGACAAGATCACCTCGAAGAAGATCGCTCAGGAGGCCGGGGTGTCGACCGTCCCGGGCTATATGGGACTGATCGAAGATGCCGACGAGGCTGTTAAGATCTCCAGGGACATCGGTTACCCGGTGATGATCAAGGCCAGCGCGGGCGGCGGTGGCAAGGGCATGCGCATCGCCTGGAACGATGAAGAGGCGCGCGACGGATTCCAGTCCTCAAAAAACGAGGCGGCGTCGAGCTTTGGCGACGATCGCATCTTTATCGAGAAGTTCGTCACTCAGCCGCGCCATATCGAGATTCAGGTTCTGGCCGACAAGCATGGCAACTGCGTCTATCTGCATGAACGCGAATGCTCGATCCAGCGGCGGAACCAGAAGGTCATCGAGGAAGCGCCGTCTCCTTTCCTTGATGAGAAAACTCGCAAGGCGATGGGTGAACAGGCCTGCGCGCTGGCGAAAGCCGTGGGCTACACCAGCGCCGGGACCGTGGAGTTCATCGTCGATGGCGAGAAGAAGTTCTACTTCCTCGAGATGAACACCCGCCTTCAGGTGGAACATCCTGTCACCGAACTGATCACCGGCGTCGATCTGGTCGAACAGATGATCCGTGTGGCAGGTGGTGAAAAACTGCCCTTCGCGCAGAAGGATCTGAAGATCAATGGCTGGGCCATTGAAAGCCGCCTTTATGCCGAAGACCCGTATCGCAACTTCCTTCCCTCCATTGGCCGGCTCTCACGTTATCGCCCGCCGGTAGAGGCGGCGACCGAAAAGGGAGTCGTACGCAATGATACCGGTGTCTATGAGGGCGGCGAAATCTCGATGTATTACGACCCGATGATCGCCAAGCTGTGCACTTGGGCGCCGACCCGTGCCGACGCGATCGAGGGGATGCGCGTGGCGCTCGATACGTTCGAGGTGGAGGGGATCGGGCACAACCTGCCGTTCTGCTCGGCGGTGATGGATCATCCGAAATTCATCTCGGGCGACATGACGACCGCCTTCATCGCCGAGGAATTCCCTGACGGCTTCAACGGGGTGACGCTGTCGCACGGCGAGCTGCGCCGCGTTGCGGCCTGTGCCGCCGCGATGAACCGTGTGGCCGAGATCCGGCGCACGCGGATCACCGGTCGCCTTGGCAACCATGAACGCCATGTCGGTGACGATTGGGTGGTCGCGATCCAGGGCGAAGAAATTGCGGTCAATGTCGCCGCCGATCGTGACGGCGCGACGGTCTACTTCGAGGACGAAACAGCGCATCGGGTGACCTCGGACTGGACGCCGGGGCAGTCGCTGGCGCGTCTGGAGGTCGACGGAAATCCCGTTGTGCTGAAGGTCGACAAGATTCCTGCCGGTCAACGCATCCGCACGCGCGGCGCCGACCTCAAGGTCTATGTCCGTACGCCCCGTCAGGCGGAACTGGCCCGCCTCATGCCTGAGAAGCTGCCGCCCGATACATCGAAGTACCTGCTCTGTCCGATGCCTGGTCTGATCGTAAAGATCAGCGTCGATGAAGGGCAAGAGGTGCAGGAAGGTCAGGCACTCGCGACCGTCGAGGCGATGAAGATGGAAAACATCCTGCGTGCCGAACGGAAGGGCGTGGTCAAGAAGATCGCGGCCGAACCCGGGGCCAGCCTCAAGGTCGATGACGTGATCATGGAATTCGAGTGAGCGGCCGGATCGGATAGGCGCGGCAAGATGAAACTCCTCCTGCATCTAGGGGCCCACCGGACCGGAACGACGGCGCTGCAGAACAGTTTGCAGCGGCGTCCCCGAATACTGCGCGATGCGGGCATCGCCTTCTGGGGGCCCCGCACAATGCGGCGGGGAAAGCGCAAGGCCTATATCCCCGGAGTGGCAGGAGCCAGCGCAGCGCGGCGTGAAGACCTGGCGCCCGTCGTGGCGGAATTCGCTACGGCATTCGAGAAGGAACAGGCGGCAGGAATGTCCACGCTTCTTGTCAGCGACGAGAACATTCTTGGAGCGATGCGCGACAACTATCGCGGGGCGACGCTCTACGCCGATGCACGGGCGAGGCTCATGGCGTTGGCCGGGCTCTTGCCCGGGCCGCCCGCACGGATATTCCTCTGCGTCCGCGACTACGCCGACTATGCGGTATCGATCCATGCCCATCTTGCGACGCGCATGGCCGTAGGGGATTTCGATACCGACCGCCTGCAGCACATGGGGGACAGACACGGCTGGCGCTCGGTGGTCGGCGATATCCGGTCGGTCTTTCCCGATGCGCGGATCTCGCTCTGGCGCTACGTCGGAAGAGCCGCCGCGGTGCGTGGCAGCATCGGCGTGATGCTGGGTCACGACATCGCGCAGCGGATCGGCGAAATACCACGCGGGCAAAACCGATCGGCATCGCGTTTCGCCCTCGTC
>JAUIDM010000537.1 GCA_030428915.1 Alphaproteobacteria bacterium
CGGTCACATAGGTGAAGTCGCGGAACATCTCGCCTTGGCCGTAGACGTCTATTTCCTCCCCTGCGAGGATCTTTCGTGTGAACTTGAACGGTGCCATGTCGGGGCGCCCCCACGGCCCGTAGACGGTAAAGAAGCGAAAACACGTCGTCGGCAGGTTGTAGAGATGCGCCCAGGAGTGGCTGAGCGCTTCGGTCGCCTTTTTTGTCGCGGCATAGATCGAGATCTGTGTGTCGGCCTTGTCAGTCTCGCGATACGGCATTTCGGTATTGGCGCCGAAGACAGAAGAGGTGGAGGCCAGCAGCAGATGCTTGACGCCCAGATCGCGCGCGACCTCCATCACGTTGTATGTGCCCTCGATATTGGCGGTCAGATAGCTTCGGGGCGCTTCAAGGCTGTAGCGGACGCCCGCCTGCGCGGCCAGATGCACGACGACGTCGGGGCGGAACGCGGCCATGTCAGTGGCCAGGGCGCCATTGTCCTCCAGCATGCATTCGGTGAAGCCGAAGCCGGGCTTTTGCTGCAACACCCCCAGCCGCCCTCGCTTGAGGTTGACGTCGTAATAGTTGGTCATCCCGTCCATGCCATGGACACGGATATCCTCGTCTAGCAGGAGCTTTGCGAGGTGGAAGCCGATGAATCCCGCAACCCCGGTGATATAGACACGCATCCTCTGCTCCCTCTCCCGGCCCCAGGGCGATGAATAGCCGTATCCTTGCCGATGCGAAAGTCCGGGCATCGCCAAAGGCGCGTCACCACGCTAGGGATGGGGCGAAGGAGGCCCGATGCAGCCACAGATTCCGCTGACCCGCGACCTCGTCCTGATTGGCGGCGGTCACACCCATGCGCTGGTGCTGCGCATGTGGGGGATGCGGCCGGTGCCGGGCGTGAGGCTGACGCTGATCAATCCGCTGCCGACGGCGGCCTATTCGGGCATGCTGCCCGGCCATATCGCAGGCCACTACGCGCGCGACGAATTGCAGATCGACCTGGTGAAGCTGGCCCGACATGCCGGGGCGCGCCTGATCCTCGGCCGGGCGGCGGGGATTGACCGCGAGGCGCGTCGGGTGATCGTGCCAGGGCGTCCGGATGTGGCCTATGACATTGCCTCCATCGATATTGGCATTACCGCGGACATGCCGGCCCTTCCGGGCTTCGTCGAACATGCCACCCCCGCCAAGCCGCTCGATGCCTTTGCTGACCGCTGGGACGATTTCGTGAGGGCCGTTGCGGCAGGCCAGATCGCGCCGCGGGTTGCCGTGATCGGCGCCGGAGTGGCCGGTGTCGAACTGGCGCTTGCCGCCCGCCACCGGCTGGGCGAGGCAGCGGAGATCGCGGTGATCGAACGCGCCCGGGCCCTCTCAGCCGTCGGGCGCGGCGCCGCGAATGCTCTCAGGGCACATCTGAGAAACGCTCGGATTCCACTCAAGGAAGACATGGCGGTCACGGGTGTCGAGCGTGGTGGGGTGCGGCTCGCCGACGGACATCTCGAACCGGCGGCTTTCGTCATCGGCACGGCGGCCGCACGGGCGCAGACGTGGCTCTCCGAAACCGGGCTCGCACTAAATGAGGGGTTTGTCGCGATCGGACCGACGCTGCAAAGCATCACCGATCCCGCTATCTTCGCCTGTGGCGACATCGCCCATATGGCATATGCGCCGAGGTCCAAAGCCGGGGTCTTCGCCGTCCGTCAGGCGCCGGTACTGCTGCATAACCTTGTCGCCGCGCTGACTGGCAAAGGCCGAATGCAGAGCTACCGCCCGCAGAAGGACTATCTGAAACTGATCTCGACGGGTTTCAAAGGGGCGGTCGCCGACAAATGGGGCCTGCCCCTCGACGGCGCATGGCTCTGGCGTTGGAAGGACCGGATCG
>JAUIDM010000538.1 GCA_030428915.1 Alphaproteobacteria bacterium
ATCAACCTCATACGCCAGCAGCTTTCCCGACTGAAGGGCGGCGGATTCCTGCGCCACGCTGCCCCCGCGCCAGTGGCGGCCTATATCCTGTCGGACGTGATCGGCGACGACCTGCGCGTCATCGCCTCTGGGCCGACCGTCGCCCCGATCGCCACGGCGGCAGAAGCGAAGGCGCTTCTACAAGAGCGGAATATCTGGGATCGCCTGCCCACCCCGGTGCGCGCCCATCTCGACACGGCCCCGGCGCAACCGCCTTTGCCGCAAGCGAAAAACACCCTCATCGGCTCCAACCGCAAAAGCCTCGACGCCGTCGCCAAGGCGGCGGGGCCCGGGGCGCGGATCGTCAGCGACAGCCTCACCGGCGATGTTGCCGACGCCGCGCAAGCGGTGATCGCCGCCGCCATCGCCACCCGGGCGGACCGCCGTGCCTGCCTGGTCTTCGGCGGCGAGACCACCGTCATGCTGAAGGGCACGGGCCTGGGCGGGCGCAATCAGGAACTGGCGCTGCGCGTCGCGCTTGGCATGCCGGACCTGGGCCGTGACTGGGCCTTCCTGTCGGGCGGGACCGACGGCCGCGACGGGCCAACCGATGCGGCGGGGGGCATCGTTGATGCAGCAACAGTGGCCCGCATCCGCGCCGCCGGGCAAGATCCCGACGCGCTTCTGGCCAACAATGACAGCCATGAGGCCTTGAAAGCAGCGGGCGATCTTCTGATCACTGGCGCCACCGGCACCAATGTCGCCGATGTGCAGATCCTGTTGCTCGGCTGAGGTTCAGTCCGGACCCATCGTCGCTTCTTCGCGGGCGATGGACCAGTCGATCAGCCGCCGCCAGAGGTTTTCCGCCAGAGCGGGGTCGAGCCCTTCGGCCATAGCGCGCGCGCGCACCTTCGCCACCACATCCTCGACCCGGTCTTCGATCCGGGCGGGCAGGCCCAAAGCCGGCTTCAGTTCCGACGCCCGGTCGATATAGGTCGCGCGTTCCGTCAGCAATTCGATAAGCGCCGCGTCGATCCGGTCGATCTCGGCCCTCACTTCGGCCATAGTCGCGCAGTCCGCAGGTTTCATCGCTCACTCCGTTGGTTTGCCGCGCCTCATACAGCGCCCGACCGGACATCACAATGCGGTCGCTTGTCCCTCAAGGCGATGCCCGCCCGGTCGCCCAGGCGAACCAGATCGCGATCAACGCGAGGAGCGCTGCCAGTATCCTTCGGACGATCCGGCTGCGGCGCGGATCGTCGAGGATGTGACGGGCCAGCCCCGCAAGGGTCACGATCGCTGCATGGATCGCGGTTGCGACGGCCACGTAGATCATTGAGAGCGTTGTCGTTTCTGTCAGAACTCTCCCCGCCGGATCGACAAAGGCGGGCAGGACCGCGATGTAGACGACCGCGGCCTTGGGATTGAGCAGATTGGTGATCAGGCCGCGCCGGAAATAGCGCCACATGCGCGCGCCAAACGGCATGCCTCCGACACCGTCGGCACTGTCCCGCCAGCCATCCCAGGCGAGCCAGAGAAGGTAACAGACCCCGCCCCAGCGCAACGCCTGGTAAAGCAGGGGTGACGCCTTGACCGCCGCCGCGACCCCCAGCGCCGCCGCGATGCCCACCATCGACAGCCCCAGCGCCACACCCGCCACCGCCGCATAGCCCGGTCGCCGCCCCTCGGTCGCGGCGACAATGGCAAGCCATGCCATGTTCGGTCCCGGTGTGAGTTCGATCACCGCCGATGTCAGAATGAAGGCCGCCAGCGATTCAGGGGCAAGGCCTTCCATTGCTGTGTCAGATCCATTTCGCCAGCGGCGGAAGGCTCATCAGGACCGCGTTGGCATCATGCCCGGTCTCAAGCCCGAACTTCGT
>JAUIDM010000166.1 GCA_030428915.1 Alphaproteobacteria bacterium
CCGTGATGCGCGCGGCAAGATGGGCGAACTGGTCTTCCGTTGCCTGCGCGACTTTCAAAAGCTCCTGCCCCGCTTCGGTCGCCGTATACCCGCGGGCATGGCGCTGGAAGAGCTTTGCCCCGAGCCGCCCCTCCAGCGCGTCGATATGGCGGATCACCGTTGCATGGTGAACCCCGAGCACATCCGCCGCACCGGAGACCGTACCGATACGTGCGACCTGATAGGCGGTCCGGATCTCATCCCAGTTTTCCATCGGCGCAGCTCCTTGAAACATATGAATTTTCGTCAAGCGTACTCACGAAAAGGTATTGTGCGCTGGCGAACACTACCACCAGAAAAAGCCGTATTTTCTGCCGGACTGCAATACCTACCTTGATGTCACGGTCGCCGGGCAGCCCAAGAAAATCCCCTGCGTGGCACCACGAAACCCGGCCCTGCTCCCTGGGCCACCACTTCTGCGGGGCGACCCCGCGACACAAGAAAGGACAGACCAATGATTGCCAAAACGACCCTCTCCGCCCTCGCCATCGTGCTTGCAGCCCCGGCCTTCGCCGCCACCCAGCTGGAACGTTCTGCCGGTGTCGACGCAGGCGTCTACACCCAGGCCCAGATTGGTGAGATCGCCTCGGCCGAAAAGCCCAACGATGCGTCACGCCTGAAAGCGTTTTACCTCGACCATGACGCCACCGTCTCGCGGGCTGATTTCACTGCGCCGGCCGCTGATGACCTGCGCTCGATCCGTGGCTCCGACCGGTAACTCAAAGATCCGGCATGTATGGGGGCGGCGGGCAAGCAACGGCTTGCCCGCCGTTTCCGTTTCTCAACACCCGCGATCTGACGCCTGCCCAGTCAAAACCTTGCCGCATTCGCCCGTATCATGGCGGCATGCGCATCGTGAAAGATACCGAAGAGCAGTTCATTCTCGAAGAACGCCCTGTCTTCTGGGGCTTCGTGCTGATCTTCTTCGCCATGGCCACCTCGGCCTGGGCGTTCAATGCCATCAGGGATCGCGACTACGCGATGGCGGGATTTTCGGTGTTGGCAACCATCGGCATTTGTTATTTCGCCTATATGATCGTCGAACGGGTTTGGCTGGTGCTTGACCGGCGCTCCAACTTGGTGGAACTGCGCCGTCGCAACCACCGCAGATCACGCAGTCAGGCTTTCCCATTGTCAGAGCTGAAGCCGGATGGAGTCCTTGTCGAGCGCAGCGATGACATGCACCGCATTGCCTTGAAATTTGTGTCTCAGGACAGCCCTGTGCCGATGACGCGACATTATCAGACCGGCAATCACATCCACCGCTGCGCCGAAGCCGCTCGGGTGTGGTTGAAAGCAGCGGAATGACGGATGCGCATCCTTGAACAGTCGGAAAATCGCCTGATCCTTAAGGAAAAACCTTGGTTCTGGGGGCTCTTCTTAGTTCTCTTCATCCTCGCCTTTGCCGCAGGCGGGATCAAATCGGCTTTGGACGGTGACTATACCCTGACCGCAATTGCTATGCTCGTGGTTGCCGCTGTCGGCGCGCTCGCGGCTTTCAGCATCGAGCGGGTCTGGCTGATCCTCGACCGCGCCTCCGGCACGGCCGAACTCCGCCGCCGCAGCCTGCGGCGCTTTCGCCTCGATGTGTTTCCGCTAAGCGAACTGGCGCCGGACAGGATCATGATCCAGTCGGATGAGGGAATGCTGCGCATCGCCCTTCAGCTTGCCTCGCGTCCCGAGCCGCTGCCGATGACCAGCGATTATCAAAGTGGCGGCAATATCCGCCACTGCGCCGAAGCGGCGCGCAAGTGGCTTGCGGCATGTCCGGTCAGGGTGTGACGACCGTCAATCCGAGCAACCGCCAACTTTGCATTCCGCCGCGATAGTAGCGGATGCGTTCTGCGGGGTAGCCGAGTGAGATCATCACCCGGATTGCCGACGGCGACTGCCCGCACCACAGCCCGTTGCAAAACAGCGCAACCTCTTTCGCACCTGTACAGTCCCACCCTTCGAAATCCGGTTCGCAGCCAAGTTCGCCGAGACGGTCGCCAATGTCGGTGTAGGGAATGTTGATTGCTCCCGGTATAGTGCCGCCCAGGAACCAGTCATTGGTCCGGCTGTCGATTACAACGGCCTGTCCACCTTCCAGCATGTCCAGCAGTTCAAGTTCACCGATCGGGGACACGCCCGCAGCGGGCACCATCGGCTGAATGCAGAAGGGCGGGCATTCGCGTGAGGTCATGGCCCAGTCGCCGTCGAGGACCGCTTCGGTATTCTGATCGCGCATGATGGTCACAGGGCCATCTTTTGTCTCTACCGTCACGCTTGGACGATCCGGTCCGATGCCAACCTTGATCTCCTGGGCCGCAGCCCTGTCGACGCCGATGACGGCGGCGATCATGAGCAATAGGGATTTCGGACACCACATCGGCCTCTCCATTCCGGTTTTAGAATATGTCCTCACCCTGCCCTCGCCGCTGCCTGCGGGCAAGCAGCGCGCCGCAACTGCGACATTTCGCCCGAAAGGCTAAAGGGGAACGCCGGAAAGCCCGCCCAGCGCCAGGTCGGCGACGAGGTCGGCGTAAGCCTCGCGCGTGATACCGCGGCCGGGCCGGTGCCAGAGGAAGAACCAATTGAGCATGCCGAATACCGACATGGTCGCGGCCTGCAACCTGTCGCCCTGCAATCCCGGGCGCAATGCCGCAAGCGACGCAGCAAGCGTTTCCACCAGTCGCCGCTGGTGGGCGCGAAGCCTGGCCCTTTGCCCCGGGTCAAGAGCGTTCAGGGCATCAAGCTGCAGGCGGTGCTCGGCATCCGCATCGCGATACGCCATCAGGATCGCATGGATCAGCGCTTTCAGCCGGATATCTGGCGCGGCTTCCTGCACCTCGCTGACCACTGCGACCAGATCCGACAGATGCGTGTCGAGGATGTCGAACAAAAGCGCCTCTTTCGACGCGTGATAGTGATAGAGCAGCGCCTTCGACACCCCACACGCCTTCGCCGCCCCCGCCATCGAGGCCCTGTCAAACCCGTGTTCGGCGAAATAGCCCGCAGCCCCCTTGCGGATTGCGGCGCGTTTGTCTTCATGGTCGCGGGCCAACCCCCTTGGCATTCCTCAGTCCTTCGGCCTCTTGTCAAGGATGCGGACGGCCTTGCCCTGGCTGCGCTCCACTCCGCCAGGATCGGCTACGCTGACCGCGACGTTCAGCCCCGACGTGTCGCGCACGGCCTTCTTGAGCGCGGCGGCCGCTTCCAGGCGTTCGGTCGAGTCCGAATGCCCCTCGGCCGCTTCGACCAGAACCGTCAGCGCATCCATACGGCCCTCGCGTGACAGCTCGATCTGAAAATGCGGGGCGAAGGCACGGATCTTGAGGATTTGTTCCTCGATCTGGGTGGGGAAGATATTGACGCCGCGCAGAACGATCAGGTCGTCCGTCCGGCCCGTCACCTTCTCCATCCGACGCATCGACCGCGCCGTCCCCGGCAGCAGCCGGGTCAGGTCGCGGGTCCGGTAGCGGATGACCGGAAACGCCTCTTTCGTCAGCGAAGTAAAGACCAGTTCACCCTTCTCGCCCTCCGGCAGGACAGCGCCCGTCTCAGGGTCGATGATCTCGGGATAGAAGTGATCCTCCCATATATGCAGCCCGTCCTTCGTCTCGACGCATTCATTGGCGACGCCCGGCCCGATCACTTCTGACAAGCCATAGATGTCGACCGCATGCATGTCGAAAGTCTGTTCGATCTCGCCCCGCATCGCATTTGTCCAGGGCTCCGCCCCGAACACGCCGATCTCAAGTGGGCTATTGCGCGGGTCGCGCCCCTGCGCCCGGTATTCGTCGAGGATCGCCAGCATGTAGGAGGGCGTGACCATGATCGTCGACGCCCCGAAATCCTCGATGAGTTGCACCTGCCGGGGCGTTATCCCGCCCGAGATCGGCACGACCGTGCAACCCAGCCGCTCCGCCCCGTAATGAGCACCAAGTCCCCCGGTGAAGAGGCCGTAGCCGTAGGAAACATGTACGATATCCCCCGCCCGCGTCCCCGCCGCGCGGAGCGAACGGGCAACGCAGTCTGCCCAGGTGTCGATATCCTTCGCAGTGTAACCAACGACGGTCGGTTTGCCCGTGGTGCCGGACGAAGCATGCAGCCGCACGATCTTTTCGCGCGGTACGGCGAACATGCCGAACGGGTAATTCGCGCGCAGGTCGGCCTTTGCGGTGAAGGGGAACTTCGCGAGATCAGAGAGGTCCTTCAGATCGTCCGGATGCACGCCTGCCGCATCAAAGCTGAGCCGGTAGAAGGGAACATTGTCATAGGCGTGTTTCAAGGACCATTTCATGCGCTGCAACTGCAAGGCGGCGATTTCGTCGCGGCTTGCGATCTCGATCGGGTCCAGCGTCTCGCGGTCCGGTGTCAGGTCTTTCATCACGCCTCCTCACGGGGCTTCGAGCAGAAGTGAAACACCCTGCCCGACCCCCACGCACATTGTGCAAAGCGCCCTGCGGGCACCACGCTTACCCATCTCGATCCCTGCTGTCAGTGCCAGCCGCGCGCCGGACATGCCGAGCGGATGGCCCAGCGCAATGGCCCCTCCGTTCGGGTTCACATGCTCCGCGTGATCGGGCAGGCCAAGCTGGCGCAGTACTGCCAGCGCCTGCGCGGCAAAGGCCTCATTCAGCTCGATCAATCCGATGTCGGCGATGCTCAGCCCGTGACGGGCGAGCAATTTCTCCGTCGCTGGCACAGGCCCGATCCCCATGATACGCGGCGAAACGCCTGCCGTCGCCATTCCGGTGACCCGCGCCTTTGGCACCAGGCCGTAACGCTTCACTGCGTCCTCCGAGGCCACGATCAGCGCCGCCGCGCCGTCATTGACGCCGGAGGCATTACCCGCCGTGACGCTGCCATTGTCGCGGAACGGTGTGTGCAAGGCAGCCAGCTTCTCGGCCGTCGTCTCGCGCGGATGTTCATCCTGTGCGATGGTCACCGTATCGCCCCGCCTGCGCGGGATCGTGACCGGAGAGATTTCCTCCGCCATTCGGCCCGAGGCGATGGCCGCGATGGCGCGGCTCTGCGAACGCAGCGCGAAGGCGTCCTGATCGGCGCGGGCGATAGCAAAATCTTCCGCGACATTCTCCGCCGTCTCGGGCATGGACTCGATGCCGTATTGCGCCTTCAGAACCGGATTGACGAAGCGCCAGCCAATGGTCGTGTCATAGATTTCAGCATTGCGGGAAAACCCTGCCTCTGCTTTCGGCATGACGAAGGGCGCACGGCTCATGCTCTCGACACCGCAGGCGAGGATCACCTCGGCCTCGCCCAGCCGCACCGCGCGCGCCGCCTGCCCAACTGCATCGAGGCCAGAGCCGCAAAGCCGGTTCAACGTCACGCCGGGCACCGTATCGGGAAGACCTGCCAGCAACGCGGCCATGCGCGCCACATTGCGATTGTCCTCGCCCGCCTGATTGGCGCAACCGGCCATGACCTCATCGACCGCCTCGCCTGGAAGTACGGTCGACGCCATGACCGCGCGGATGACACCAGCGAGCAGGTCGTCCGGCCGAACAGAGGCCAACGCCCCGCCGTATCTGCCGATCGGGGTGCGCAACCCTTCGCATAGAAACGCCTCTCTCATGGCTCTTCCTCGAAATGACGGCCGTCGATCTGGCGCGAAAACCCCCGGAAGAGCGCCACGATGCGCCCGTCACCTCCGGTCACGGTCACGTCGTAGACGCCCGACCGGCCCGTCAGACTGACCTCGACCGCCTCGGCCGTCAGTCTTTCGCCCTCCTGTCCCGGCGACAGATATGTGATCGCGTTGTGCTGCGCCACAACCAGCCGGTTGTAGCTGTTGCAGGCAAAGGCAAAGGCCGAGTCGGCGAGCGTGAATATATAGCCCCCGTGACATATTCCGTGGCCGTTCAGATGCTCCGCTTTTACCGTGAAAGACAGAGTGGCCCGTCCCGGTGCCACAGCGTCAAGCGTCATCCCGAGATGCTTCGAGGCCGCGTCGCCCGCCCACATCGCAGCCGCACTTCTTTCTGCCCGGTCCTGCGGTGTCATCGCCCCCCCTTGTCCCGACGATGCTGCTACATATCCGACCATACGGTCAAGAGTGTTGCGCAGGCGCATCGCTGCGCTAGAGTGTTGGAGAGAGGAGACAATCATGCTCACCCCGTCCTCCTACATCGCTGGTCGCTGGATCGGTCCCTCGGCCTATGCGGCGCGCGTTGAAAACCCGGTAACGGGGGAACCAATCGCCCTGGCCGGTTCCGAAGGCATCGACTTCGGCGTGGCGCTCAGTTGGGCGAATGGCACCGGTGGCCCTGCCCTTCGCGCGACGAACGTTCACGACCGGGCGCGAATGGTGAAGGCCGTGGCACTGATGTTGAAGGAACGGAAGGAGGAGCTTTATGCTCTCAACCCGCTGACCGGCGCGACCCGCAAGGACGGCTGGATCGACATCGAAGGCGGCATCATGACCGCTCTGACCATGGCTTCGAAGGCGCGGCGCGAGATGCCAGATGGCGAGATCTACCTCGACGGGCCGGTCGAACAGCTTTCGCGCGCGGGCACCTTCCTTGGCCGCCATGTGGCGGTGCCGATGCGCGGCGTTGCCGTTCAGATCAACGCCTTCAATTTCCCGGTCTGGGGCATGCTGGAGAAACTGGCACCCGCGCTTCTGGCCGGCATGCCAGTGATCGTGAAGCCCGCGACGCAGACATGCTACCTGACCGAAGCGGCATTCCGCATGATCGTCGAAAGCGGCATACTGCCCGATGGCGCGGTGCAACTGGTCGTGGGACGGACGGACGACCTGCTGGACCGGCTCGGCCCGCAGGATGCGGTCAGTTTCACCGGCTCGGCCGCGACGGCGCTTGCCTTGCGTTCCAACCCACGCCTGCTCGCGGCGGGCACGCGCTTCATTGCCGAGCAGGATAGCCTGAACGCCGCTGTCCTCGGTCCTGATGCGGTACCCGGGACACCCGAATTCGATCTCTTTTTGAACGAGGCGGCGGCGGAGATGACCGTAAAGGCGGGGCAGAAATGCACTGCAATCCGCCGGATGATCGTGCCGGAAGCGGTTGTGGAACATGTGATTGACGGTCTGTCCGAGCGGCTGGACCGAGTACGGATCGGCGACCCGTCTGATCCCGAAACGCGGATGGGGCCACTTGTTTCCATGGCCCATAAAGCGGATGTCACCGCTCGCTCCGCCCAGATCGCAAGCGAAGCACGCCGGGTCTTTCGTCATGCTGGTGCCCCGTGCGAAGGGGCCTTCATCGCACCGGAACTCTACCTAAGCGACGACCCCGACGCGGCGCGTGCAATACACGAGACCGAAGCCTTCGGCCCGGTCGCGACGATCCTGCCAGCCCGCGACCTGGCACATGCCGCACAGCTTGCCAATCGCGGCGGCGGCAGCCTTGTCTCATCGCTCTTCACTCATGATCCGGCGGTGGCACGCGCCTATGTCACAGAGGCCGGGGCATGGCATGGCCGCATCTACATCAGCGACCGCGACAGTGCGGGCGAGGCGACCGGCCATGGCTCCCCTTTGCCGCATATGATCCATGGTGGTCCGGGACGCGCGGGGGGCGGCGAGGAACTGGGCGGAGTGCGCGGCATCCTGCATTATATGACGCGGGTGGCGGTGCAGGGCAGCCCGGCGATTCTCAGCCATGTAACGCAAGAGCATCACGCCGGTAGCGCCGTTCGGGAATGCCCATCGCATCCGTTCCGACAGGATTTCGACACTCTAGAAGTCGGTCAGGGCATCGAAACCCGGTTCCGCACCGTGACTCTTGACGATATCGAACACTTCGCCGCGTTTACCGGCGACATGTTCTACGCCCATATGGACGCGGATGCCGCCAAGGCCAATCCTTTCTTTCCCGGCCGCGTCGCGCATGGCTACCTTATTCTTTCGTTCGCTGCCGGGCTGTTCGTTGATCCGGCACCGGGGCCGGTTCTGGCCAATACCGGGCTGAACAACTTGCGCTTCCTCAAACCCGTGAGCCCCGGCGACGCGATCCGCGTGCAACTGGTCGTCAAGCGCAAGACCCGGCGCACAGGCGGCTATGGAGAGATCGCGTGGGCAGCCACTGTCACCAATCAGCACAATGAACCGGTCGCGGAATATGAGCTTTTGACGATGGTGGCGCGGGCGGGTTAGATCGGGCGCATGGACCCGCTTGCCCCCCTGATCGACGCGCTTCACGCCGAAGGCCGCCTTCGGGTCTGGTCGCTCGTTATCACGATCATGGGCGATGTCGCGCAGCCCCATGGCGGACGCATCCCGTTGCCGGTCCTACAATCCATTCTCGGACGGCTGGGGGTGGAACCGGGGGCGCTGAGGACCGCGATGTCGCGCCTGGTGGCGGATGGCTGGCTGACGCGCGACCGGGTCGGCAGGACAAGCCACTATGAGCTAAGCCCGCACGGGCTGGCCCAATACCAACCGGCGGCAAAGCGCATCTATGCCCCGGCTGCGGCAGTCCCTGATATCTGGTCGATCGCGCTCTCCGACGGGGCCTGCCAAGGCATTCCGCTGACAGGTGGGCTTTGCCTTTACCCGGGCCGCGCGCCGGACGGGGCGGTGATCGCGGTCGAAGGCCGGTTGCAGGTTCGGGACGGCGCGGCGGGCCTGTTTATCGGCACCGAGCACCGAACGGCCCTGAACCGGCTGACCGACGATCTGACGGCGCTGGAACGCGCTGACTTCGCCCCGCCTGATGCGATGGGGGCAAGGGTGTTGCTAATCCATCGCTGGCGCAGGATCGTTCTGCGCTACCCCGCCCTAACTGAATGCCTGTTACCGGCCTTCTGCAACGGACTGCACGACCGGGTTGCCTCCGCCTATCGCCTCCTGCTTGGCGCATCGGAAACCTGGCTGAAAGCCGGTTCGGTGGAGGGGTTTGCATTGCAGGACGGATCGGATGCGGTTCTGCGCCGGCGTTTTGCCAGTCGTTGAAGCATTCTCGAAGCGGGGAAGAAGGTCCGGCGGCACGGGCTGGGTGGGGGCTGTTGACCGCGCCGCCGGGACAAGCGTTTAGTC
>JAUIDM010000167.1 GCA_030428915.1 Alphaproteobacteria bacterium
GCACTTCTTCCCGCTTGGCGGTATCAAGACCAACGCAACCTGGGCCATCGAGAATGGCGGCGCTTCTGCCGTCCCGGCCGCACAAAGCTAAGAAACAAGGTGAAGCATGACCCGCACCGTTCTGGAATCAAAAACAAAAACCGTCGTCATAGGCTTTGACGAGCCATTCTGTGTGATCGGCGAGCGGATCAACCCCACCGGGCGCAAGAAGTTGGCGGCCGAACTTGAGGCAGGCAACTTCTCCACCGTCGAAAAGGACGCACTGGAACAGGTCGCGTGGTCTACAACTCCAACCCCAACCCGAACGAGACCGAACCGCCGTTGATGACCAAGATGATCGAGATCGTCCAGGGTCTCGTCGACGTGCCGCTCTGCATCGACTCTTCGGTGCCGGGCGCGCTTGAGGCCGGTCTTGCCGCCGCACAGGGACGTCCCCTCCTGAACTCGGTCACCGGCGAAGAAGACCGGCTGGAACTCGTCCTGCCGCTCGTAAAGAAGTACAACGTGCCGGTCGTGGCGATCTCGAATGACGACACCGGCATCTCCGAAGATCCGGACGTGCGGTTCGAAGTGGCCAAGAAGATCGTGCACCGCGCCGCCGATTTCGGCATCCCCGCGCATGACATCGTGGTCGACCCGCTGGTCATGCCGGTGGGCGCTATGGCCACGGCCGGCCGTCAGGTCTTCACGCTGGTGCAGCGCCTGCGCGAGGAACTGGGCGTGAACACGACCTGCGGCGCGTCGAACATCTCGTTCGGTCTGCCCAACCGTCATGGCATCAACGCGGCCTTCCTGCCGATGGCCATCGGCGCGGGCATGACGTCGGCGATCATGAATCCGGTCCGTCAGGTGGAGATGGAAGCGATCCGCGCCGCCAACTTCCTCGCGGCCCACGATCCCAATGGTGGCGAATGGATCCGCTTCTCCAAGGTGCTGGAAGCGGTCGAGGGCGGCATGTCCTTCGCTGAAGCCTCGCAGTCGCAAAGCCAGGCCGCGTCCGGCCGCCGCGGCGGCCGCCGCGCGCGCGGCTGATCGCAACAACGCGAACCAAAGTCTTGACCATGCCCCGGCGAAAGTCGGGGCATTCTTTATTCAGGCATTCGCGTTCGTGCGGATATCAGAATCGAGACGCGTTTCATTGCCGATGTCGGGTGGCGCGGCTTTCATCCGTCGGAATGCGGGATGCAATGCAACGTCATCTGCCACAAGCAGGGGATTGGGGTAATCTGCCGACCACAGGGTTTCTGCGATAACCTGCTATCCTGCCAGACGGCGCAGCGCATAGGCACGCCGGTCCGGCACCCGGCCTATCTCCAACCCGGTGAAGACGTGCAGCGTTCGCAGGTCGGGATCGGTCACGACATGCCCACCGACCCACCCACCCATCGCCAGATAGAATCGAAGAAGCGGCGGCATCGTCCTGGCGGCAGCAGAAGCGTCGTAGGGGCGACGGTACGCCGCGAGCGGAACCCCATCACCCGCCGCTCTGACTCCCGGCCGGAGCAGGGACGGACCGATATGGCGCTTCGCCAGCATCGCAAACGCATCCGCGTAGGCCACCGCATCAATGCCCGCGAAACTCGCGCAGCCGAAGAGCATGCGGATCCCATGCGCATCGACGAAGCGCGTGACCGCCGCCCAGGCGATGCGCAGGACATCCGGATCATGACAGCCTGGCGCAAGGCAGAAGCGCCCCATCTCGGCCACCGCACCGCACCCCGCCGACAGCGGGGAGAGATCGTAGAATTGCGCGGCATAGCTGTCCCCGATGCGCGACGCATCGGGGAAGGGCATCAGACGAAAGGTCGCGAACAGCCGGCCCGTCGAACAGTCCTCGACAAGAACATGCCTGCAGCCCGCGTCGAACCGGTCCGCATCGCACCTGTTTTCCGCCCCCGCACGAAATGCCTGCCCGCGCAGCATCTGCGCCCGGTGGATGTCGTCCGCACCTGCCGCACATCGCGCCCTGTAGCGGCCTCGAACCAATGGAACCAAGATCGCGAACTCCTGGGTTGGCGGCAGCGTTTCGTGTGCCTACATTCGACCTTGCGGCCGATCTATCCGAAATCGGCGGCGGGTGGACAGAAAAAGGCAGATCCATGGTCGAGAAAATCAGCAAGAGCGACGAGGAATGGCGCGCCCAGCTTTCGGACCTCGCCTACAAGGTGACCCGCAAACACGCGACGGAACGCGCCTTTACCCATGACGATTTCCCCAAAGGCCCCGCGACGTTTCACTGCGTCTGCTGTGGTCAGCCGCTGTTCGATGCGGAGACAAAATTCGACTCGGGCACCGGATGGCCAAGTTTCTACAAACCGCTTGATGGCGATGCGGTCGGGGAGTCTGAAGACCGAAGCTGGTTCATGCGACGCACCGAGGTGCATTGCGCCGCCTGCGATGCCCATCTCGGCCATGTTTTTCCAGACGGACCGAAGCCGACCGGCCTGCGCTATTGCATCAATGGAGTTGCGCTCGATCACCGCCCAAAGGACTGACCACGTCAGTTATTGTTCAGAAGCTGGCCCGCGCTGATATTGCCGACATTGCCCAGAAGCTGACGCAGGAAGCTGAGCCCCTTGATATTGCTGTCGGTCACGCGCCGCGACAGGACAACGGCCTGACCATCCTCCAGCCCGAAGCGCTCGACATTCTCGACCGTGCCGCTTTCATCGAAGCTTATGGCGACGACCTGGCGATCGACCTCTTCGGGCAACCGCGGTCCGTAATGCCGGAACCGGCTGCCGACATAGTACCATGCCCCGCCGGTCAGCAGCCCCGTGGAGGATGGTCGTCCGACCGCGCGGGCCACGGTTTCCTGCGTCGATTCGCCGACGACCACCGCCGCGAGATCCTCGTCGCGCGGCACATAGCCGTGATTGCGGTACTGTGCCGAACAAGCGGCAAGGGCGACAAGCGCCAGCATCATCGCGCCGCGCTGCATCCCGGAACCGAGCTTACCCATACCGCCCTCTTGCCTTACCGCCCCAAGCCTTTTATCCGGCTTACAACATGCCGGGGTCGTCCTTCAAGGACGAAGCCACCCGACGAGGGCCGCGCGCCCCCGCCACGCGAACAGGACCCGCACCATGACTGCCGACCCGATCCCGTATTCGCATCCCTTCCGTGTCGCCGATTTGGCCGCACGCAAAGCGACTCGATTTGACCTGCAACCCGACGCTGATGCCTGCAAGCGGATCGCCGTTGCACTTGGCCTCGTATCGCTGGGCAAACTGCGCTTTAAAGGTGAAATCCGACCCCAGGGCGGGCACGACTGGCTGCTGGAAGCCGTCCTTGGCGCGACGGTGACTCAGGCATGTGTCGTCACGCTGGGCCCGGTCACGACCCGGATCGAGGAAACTGTAACCCGGCGCTACCTGACGGACATGCCCGAACCGGAGGGCGAAGAGATCGAAATGCCCGAGGATGACAGCGCCGAGCCCCTGAAGGACATCATCGATCCCGGCGTGGTGATGACCGAAGCGCTGTCGCTTTCGCTCCCGCTCTACCCGCGGGCAGAGGGGGCGGAACTCAGCCAGACACGTTTCACCGAACCGGGCGCGGAACCGCTTTCGGACGAGGCCGCAAAACCCTTCGCGGGCCTTGCGGAACTGCTGAAAAAGGACGAAGACGGGCGTTGAGTTGCCGGGATGCTCATCTGCCTGCAAAAGCGCCAGAAAAGACTTGCGCCCGCGCGGAATCGCAGTATGTTCCCGGCCTCGCTTGAACGTTGGGTTTGGACCGGTTGCCAGGTGGCTACCATGTGCCGAAACCCCAGGAAAACAGGGGCTTGCCCCAAATAACCCGAGGTTGAGACATGGCTGTCCCTCAGAACCGAGTCACGCGGTCCCGCCGCAACATGCGCCGCGCCCACGATGCTCTCGTTGCTGCGAATCCGAACGAATGCCCGAACTGTGGCGAGCTGAAGCGCCCGCACCACGTTTGTGGCGCCTGCGGTCACTACGCCGATCGCGAAGTCGTCGCGCAGAGCGCCGAGATCGACCTGGACGAAGACGCGGCGTAAGCCTGCTGTCTGACCGGGTCCCGGCATGACGTCAGAAAACGATCCTGTGCCCGAAGCCCCGAAACCCGGGACTTCGGGCCGTATCGTTATTTCCGTTGACGCCATGGGCGGTGACAACGGTCCTGCCGCCGTTGTCGGCGGTATGGCCGATGCCGCCGCGAACAATCCCGAGATCGAGTTCATCCTGCATGGCCCAGAGGCCACGTTGCGCGACCTTGTCGGCAAGCGCCCCGGTCTTGGCGAACGCTGCACGATCCACCATGCTGAAGGCGTCGTCACGATGGAGGATAAACCCTCTCAGGTGATGCGGAACGGCGATGGCACCTCGATGTGGTCCGCCATTGAAAGCGTGCGCAACGGCGAGGCCACGGTGGCGGTCAGCTGCGGCAATACCGGCGCGCTGATGGCCTTGTCGGTCATCCGGCTGCGCAAGCTGCCGGGGGTCAACCGTCCTGCCATCGCCTGCCTCTGGCCCTCACGCAATCCTGGCGGGTTCAACGTGATGCTGGATGTCGGCGCCGACATCAAGGCCGAGGCGCAGGACCTGCTGCAATACGCCCTGATGGGCGCCTCCTATGCCCGAAACGGGCTTGGGATCGAGCGGCCGCGGGTGGGTCTCTTGAATGTCGGAACCGAAGATCACAAGGGCGGCGCAGAACTGAAGGCGGCGCAGGATCTGCTGATGTCCGCAACCGATACCGGCGGTTTCGACTATGCTGGCTTCGTCGAGGGAAGCGACCTGCCCTCATCCCGGGTCGATGTCATCGTGACCGACGGGTTTACCGGGAACATCGCGCTCAAGACCGGGGAAGGCACAGCCAAACTCGTCGGTGATTTCCTGAAAGAGGCTCTGAATTCGGGGGTTCTGTCGCGGCTTGGCGCATCGCTTGCCATGGGTCCGCTCCAGCGGCTCGGTCAACGGATCGATCCCCGGCGTGTCAATGGCGGGGTCTTCCTGGGTCTGAACGGGACGGTGGTCAAATCGCATGGCTCGGCCGATGCGACCGGCGTTTCCGCCGCGCTGAAACTCGCTTTCCGGTTGGCAAAGTCCGGATATCAGGAACGTCTCGCGGCGCGGGTTGCCTCTGCGGCGCAGTCGGGGCAGGATGCCGCGGCATTGAGCGAAAAGAACGGAAATTCCGAATGATAATTCGTGCGGTTGTGCGGGGAGTAGGTCACTACCTCCCCGAACGGGTGGTCCCGAACGCCTGGTTTGAGGATCGCGTCGATACGACCGACGAATGGATTCGCACGCGGACCGGGATCGAACGCCGTCATTTCGCGGCAGATGGCGAGACGACATCCGACCTTGGAGCCAAAGCGGCCGAGGCCGCGCTGATCGATGCCGGACTGACGGCCGCAGATATCGATGCGTTGGTTGTCGCCACCTCGACCCCAGATCTGACCTTCCCATCTGCAGCGACCATGGTCCAGGCCAAGATCGGCATGAAACAGGGCTTTGCATTCGACGTGCAGGCGGTCTGCGCGGGATTCGTCTATGCGCTCTCGAACGCCAATGCGCTGATCCTGTCAGGTCAGGCAAAGCGTGTTCTTGTCATCGGGGCCGAAACCTTCAGCCGGATTCTCGACTTCGACGATCGCGGAACCTGTGTCCTCTTTGGCGATGGCGCGGGCGCAGTCGTGCTGGAGGCAACGACCGGATCGGGTGCGACCGGGGATCGCGGCATCCTTGCCACAGACCTCAACAGCGACGGGAGCTACAAGGACCTGCTCTATGTCGACGGCGGCGTGTCGACCACCGGCACGGCTGGACATCTGCGCATGCAGGGCAATCAGGTATTCCGCCATGCCGTTGAAAAGCTTGCCGAAACCGCCCATGCTGCGCTCGACAAAGCCGGGCTTTCAGGTGCCGATGTAGACTGGATCGTTCCGCATC
Source organism: Alphaproteobacteria bacterium (assembly GCA_030428915.1). Lineage (GTDB taxonomy): Bacteria > Pseudomonadota > Alphaproteobacteria > Rhodobacterales > Rhodobacteraceae > Albidovulum. The sequence continues at coordinate 5,919 of JAUIDM010000167.1, forward strand.
AGGCCAATTTGCGCATCATCACCGCGACGGCACAACGTATGCAGGTGCCGATGGACCGTGTTGTCGTGACGGTGCAGGACCACGGCAACACCTCTGCCGCGTCGATTCCCCTCGCTTTGTCGGTCGGGAAGGAGCGCGGGCAGATAAAAGTCGGTGATCTGATCGTCACCGAGGCCATCGGTGGCGGTCTGAGCTGGGGCTCCGTCGTCCTGCGCTGGTAAAAGACCGCTTGAATAGCCCTCCCCAAGCCATTGATATTGACTTGGGTTTTCAAACACCTCATCCTCCACTCAAACTTCCCGGGGGGACGAGATGAGCGACAAGACCTTGACGCGTATGGATCTGAGTGAAGCGGTGTTCCGTGAAGTGGGTTTGTCCCGCAACGAATCCGCGCAGTTGGTCGAAGGCGTACTGCAGCATATGTCGGATGCTCTTGTGCAGGGCGAAACCGTCAAGATCTCGTCCTTTGGGACATTTTCCGTACGCGACAAGGCGGCACGTGTCGGCCGCAACCCCAAAACCGGCGACGAGGTGCCGATCCATCCGCGGCGGGTTCTGACCTTCCGGCCTTCGCATCTGATGAAGGATCGCGTCGCGGACGGCAACAAGGGCTGAGGCGGCAGGCGATGGCGAAATCGGCTGAGGCCTTCCGCACCATAAGCGAAGTCTCAGAGCTTCTCGATACGCCAGCACATGTGCTGCGCTTCTGGGAAAGCCGTTTTTCGCAGGTCCGGCCTGTCAAACGGGCCGGAGGGCGACGCTATTACCGACCAAACGATGTGGCGCTTCTCGCCGGGATCAAGAAACTGCTGCATGCCGACGGGCTGACGATCCGGGGCGTGCAGAAGATCCTTAAGGAACAGGGCATCCGGCACGTCGCGGGTCTGTCAGAGGTCGATTTGACCGGCGGCGGTACCGGAGTGGAGGACGATACAGCTCCCGCGCCGGAGGTCTGGCCCGAAACGGCCTCGCCGGATACCGCCGAACCAGGGGACCGGCTTTTGCCCGATCCCGAAGACCAGATCGAGGCACCGATGCAGGTCGACGCCCCGACCCTGCCGCTGGGTGAGGCGGACAACGTCCTGACGCTCGGCACGCAGGAAACAGGACCAGCGGAAAAACCGACACCGCCCGCCGCGGGCGCGCGAGCCACTTCGCAACCCGCGGCAAGCATGCTCCGGGCGATGGATGCGCTTCGCGCCGAGGAGAAGAAATCCGAACTGACATCGGTCTATCTGCGTCTGGTCCGGCTCAAGGATCGCATTGCGCGCGACGCCTCGACGCAACGCGGCTGAGCCTGACCTTGCCCGCCACGACCCGATCCCGATCCATGCGTTTTGCCGCTTGCCCCCGCCCCCGCAATCATCCTATACACCGCCCCGTCGGGCCGTGGCGCAGCCTGGTTAGCGCGTCCGTCTGGGGGGCGGAAGGTCGCGAGTTCGAATCTCGCCGGCCCGACCATCACCGAAACGCCCACCCCGGTACCGGGGTGGGCGTTCGTTTACCCGGAGGGGCTGAATGACCGGAACCGGTGTGCTCGCCGACAGCGCCATCCGCGCGATGGTCGAGACAGGCCGGATCGTGGCCGACGCCCCCCTGATCGACGCCCAGATCCAGCCCGCAAGTCTGGATCTGCGCCTGGGTGAGACTGCCTATAGGGTTCGTGCCTCCTTCCTTGCCGGAAAGGGCCGCACCGTCGCCGAACGTCTTGCGGAGTTCGAGATGCACCGCATCGACCTGCGCGCGGGCGCGGTGCTGGAAAAAGGCTGCGTCTATGTCGTTCCGCTGATGGAAAGCCTTGACCTGCCGGACGACACGGCCGGCGCCGCGAGCGCCAAGTCCTCCATCGGCAGACTTGACCTCCTGACCCGCATCATCACCGACAACGGCACCGAGTTCGACCGTATCCAAGCGGGCTATCACGGCAGGCTTTATGTCGAGATCTGCCCGCAAAGTTTTTCAGTCATCGCCACGGCCGGGCAGATGCTGAACCAGATGATCTTCCGACGCGGAATGACCATCATCGACGACGTTGACCTGCGCGCGATCCACGCCCGGAGCCCGATCGTTTCGGGCGAGGCGGTGATCTCGGGCGGGCTCGGCTTTTCGGTCGATCTGCGGCCCGAAAAGAGCAACCTCGTCGGCTATCGCGCCAAGCCCCATACCGGGGTGATCGATCTCGCGAAACTCGGACATTACGATCCAGCCGAGTTCTGGGAAGAGGTGCGCACCGATACCGGCTGGATCATCCTCGATCCGGGCGCCTTCTACATTCTCGTCAGCCGTGAGGCGATTGCCATCCCGCCCGACTGCGCGGCCGAGATGGCGCCCTATCTGGCCATGGTCGGCGAGTTCCGGGTGCATTACGCCGGGTTCTTCGATCCCGGTTTCGGCTGGGCCGAGGCGGGCGGCGCGGGGTCGCGCGGGGTTCTGGAAGTACGCTGCCACGAGGCACCATTCGTCCTGGAGCATGGCCAAATCGTGGGGCGGCTGGTCTATGAACGCATGGCAAGCGTGCCGGAGCGGGTCTATGGTGCGGGAATCGCGTCAAACTATCAGGGACAGGGTCTGAAACTTTCGAAGCATTTCCGGAACGTCTGACCGATCAAGCTGCTGTTTTTATTCAGATCATCGTCGTTCTCGAAGGAAACCTTCAGTTACCGCCCCAGCCGCCGGGTGATCTTTGCCGCCTGCCGGGCGCGTTTGGCGATCTCGCGCGCATCCTTTGCCTGCTTCTGATCCTTGGCGGTCATCTGAACCCTGGGCTTGCCCTTTCGGGCGGCAAGGTCGATGCCCTTGTTGATCCCGAAATTTATCAGCCGCCGCGTAACGATATTGACGAACATGTTGATCAGCCGTTGGGCGTTCATCTTGCTTTCCTCAATCCTCGAACAGTTCGCTCTGCCCGATCTGATCCTCGTCCTCGTCCTCTGCAACCGGGGCCGCGCCCGGCAGTGGGCGGCTGTCGAGCAGCCCTGCTGCCCTGAGTTCCTTCAACCCTGGAAGGTCGCGCGCGGACTCAAGGCCGAAATGATCGAGGAATGTCTGGGTGACGACATAGGTCAC
>JAUIDM010000168.1 GCA_030428915.1 Alphaproteobacteria bacterium
CACCCGCGGGTCGGCGCCGCGGGGGATCAACCGGGGCGCAAGTTCGGCCAGTGTAGCATCAAGCGAAGGGATCTCGCCCCGATCGAGGGCGACGCCCGTCAGTGCGGCAACAATCGTCTTGGAGACCGACTTGACCGGCACCGCAGCCCCGATCGACGGCCCTCGGAACGCCTCCGACAACACCGTCACCCCATCGCGTTGCACCACCAGCGCGTGACACTGATGGAGCGCCCGCGCCTGGTCAGCAATTGTTTGCCAGTTGCCGGATCGGGCCCCCGCCGGTAACGCGCCCAGGACGGCCGCGCCAGATAGAAAAAGTCGGCGTGTCAGTCTGAACATCTCTCGGCCTCACGATCGACGGGCGAAGGATATAGGGTATGTTCGAGGATGAAGATCATCATTTCGTGAGCGGCCCTAACAGGACCTTGTCCCAGGCGTCGAATACTGCTGTGCCGCTTCCCCAAACCGGTCATTACCCGGTCGGTCGACTTCGCAAAGAAGTTACATCGGGAAGCCGGTGGTCCGACCGTCAGATCACGTACCGTCGCTGACCCTGGCCAAGATTTCCTGACCGGGATGCCGGAATTCTTGATCCACCATCGTCAGCGCCACCTTCGCCCCAACCGCGTCAACTTATTGACGATGAGATATGGCCGATCTGGCCTCCATCAGACAACAACAGCCATAGTTCCGCGAATGTCCTGCCGCGACAGCCATAGCACGCCTCCCGCGAATGAACCGGTTGGCACCCTGTCCGGCAAAATGCTCAAGCGCAGCCAGGCCGATGGACCCTAAAGACCCAATAATCGTGCAGTGCTTGCCCAATCCTATCCCGATCGGGTTGTTGTCGCGCGTCGTCTCGTTGCCGCAAGCATAGTCCGAAAGGGTCAACTTAGACCCGGATTGCGTCCGTTCCGGCAATTCTCGTTGTTGGCCGACCGAGAAACCGGAACGTGCAAAAGCGTGCCCGGGCGTAAAAATCACAACATAAACACACCATGATGCGGCGGAACGGGGGTGCTACATCCCCTTGCGGTTCTGGCATCCTGCGCTACGGTTACACAATTCGCGGCATCAAGGAATGTGTCCGTTTCGTGGATTCCGATGGCACCAGCAAAGAGAACCTTAGCCAGAAGATCTATGCTGATCTTCGGCTTCGCTTGATCGTGGGCGATCTTGCCCCAGATGATACGCTGTCGATACGAACGCTTGCGGAAGACTTCGATGTGTCGGCCATGCCGGTCCGGGAAGCGCTGAAGCGCCTCGAATTCGAAAAGGCCCTCAGCGGATCGGCAAAGCGCGCTTATCGCGTCCCCGTAATACTGCCGGAGGCGGCATCCAACCTGTTCTTCGTGCGCGCAACGCTTGAAGGCGCCGCAGCGGCTCTGGCGGTCGATCACCTCACGCCGGGCGATCTGAAGCGTCTGAGCGGCTACTCGGACGCAATGGATGCGGCATGGGAAGACGGTGACGCCCGCAGTTTTCTGCTCAACAACTTCAAGTTCCACTCGCTGATTTATCGCAGTTCGTGCAATCCCGACCTCAGCGAGCTTGCTGAGACGCTTTATGCCCGCAGCGGACCATGGCTCGGCAAGGCGATCCGCGAACTGGCGGACAAGGCGGACTGGGCGAACGAGCACCAAGTTATACTGTCGGCGATAGAGGCCCGCGACGGTGCGCGGGTCCGCAAGCTGATCGAGGAGGACGTCAACTGGGGTACGGCATTCTTCCGGCGGATGTGACAAAGGGCTCGAATTTCACTTGCCAGCCACCCAAATCTGTGATCACAGATTGGGAGAACAGGCTCCGGAAGATCCGACAATGCAGACCTCAGCGCGTGTGGTTGTCATCGGCGGCGGCGTCGTCGGCTGCTCCATTCTATATCATTTGGCCAAGAATGGCTGGACCGACTCGGTGCTCCTCGAACGGCAGGAGCTGACATCCGGGTCCAGCTGGCACGCGGCGGGCGGGCTTTTTACCGTCGTCCGGCCCAATTCCTCGGCCGAGATGCACCGCTACACGTTCCAGATCTATCGCGACCTAGAAAAAGAAAGCGGCCAGAACTGCGGATTTCACTACACCGGCGGGATCAACATCTGCCGCACCCAGGACGAGATCGACTCGAATGCCCGGATGCAGAGCGCCTGCCGCCGACTGGGGATCGAGGGGCATTTCATCTCGCTCGAAGAGGCGAAAGCAAAAGCTCCCGTGCTCGATACGACGCACATGGTCGGCGCCTTCTGGGAAGAGGAAGGCGGCCATGTCGACCCGGCATCGGCCACGAACGCCTTCGCGGCCGCTGCGCGCAAGCTTGGTGCGGTGATCCACCGCTTCACGCCGGTGACCGCGACCAACCAGCGCGCCGACGGCACATGGGATGTGGTCACCGACAAGGGCACGATCCATGCCGAATACGTGGTCAACGCCGCCGGACTCTGGGGCCGCGAGGTGGCGCGAATGGCCGGGATCGAATTGCCGCTGATGCCGGTCGAGCACCATTATCTGGTGACCGAGACCATTCCGATGATTGAGGAACTTGGCTTCGAACTGCCGCAGATAAACGACAATGAGACAGGCTGTTACGCACGGCAGGAGGGGATGGGGCTTCTGCTCGGCGCTTACGAGCACAAGATGCGACACTGGGCCAAGGATGGTACGCCCCCAGATTTCGGGCACGAGCTTCTGCCCGATGACCTCAGTTGCATGGAGTGGAACTTCGAGAAATCGGTCGAAGTCATGCCGTGCCTGGCCGAGGCGGGCGTCAAACGGGTGATCAACGGGCCGATGATCTTCTCGCCCGATCTCGGACCGCTGATCGGGCCGCATCCGGCCTTGCGCAACTACTTTTGCGCCAACGGGGTGATGGCGGGCTTCAACCAAGGCGGCGGCATCGGAAGGGTGCTGGCCGAATGGATCATCGGGGGCGAGCCGTCGCTTGACATCTTCAACTGGGACGTCGCGCGGTTCGGTGATTGGGCGACAAAGAAATATACCGAGGAAATGACCCGGTATTTCTACGAGAACCGCTCGGAAAAAATCTTCCCCTACCAGAGCTTCCCCGCCGCACGGCCAATGGCGATGGCGCCGGTCCATGAAAGGCTTGCCGCCGAAGGCGCGGTCTTTGGCGCCGGCTTCGGGCGCGAGCATGCAACCTGGTTCGCCCCGAAAGGGATGGAGGCGAAGGACAGCCTGACCTACCGCCAGCCGAACTGGTGGGGTCCGGTAGCCGAGGAAGGCCGGAAGGTGCGGGAGGCGGTCGGGCTTTACGAGTTTTCCGACATGGCGAAATTCGAGGTCTCGGGTCCGGTCGCCGGCCCGTGGCTCGACCGGATCATGGCCAACAGCCTGCCGGGGCCGGGACGGGTCTGCCTGTCGCCGATGCTGTCCGACAGCGGCCGGGTGATCGGGGATTTCACGATCACGAATCTCGGCGACCGCTATCTGGTCGTCGGCACCTATGCGATGCAGCTCGCCTACCTGCGTCACTTCCGGAACTACCTGCCAGCCGTGGGCGTGACGCTTCGCAACCTGTCGGATGAGCTCGCCGGACTCGCCATCGCTGGGCCGAATGCACGGGCCCTGATTTCGGTGCTGAGCGAGCGGGAGATGGACAGTTTTCGGTTCCTCGACGCTGACAGGATCAGTGTCGCAGGCGTGCCGGATGTCACCACGCTGCGCATCTCCTATACTGGCGAGACGGGCTATGAAATGTACATGCCGAAGGCCGTACAGCCGCGGCTCTTCGATGCGCTACGGAAGGAAGGCACCCGACACGGACTTTCGCTGGTCGGGCTCAGAAGCCTGATGATGCTGAGGCTGGAAAAGAGCTATCCGGCCTGGGGCACGGAAATCACGCCCGATTACTACGCACATGAATGCGGCATGATGCATCATGTGAAGCCCGACAAGGGCGGGTTTGTCGGACGCGACGCCGTCCTAGGCTACGGCCCGCCCCGGGAACGGCCCATCACGCTGACCGTCGATGCGGGTGATGCCGCGATCTGGGGTGACGAGGCGATCTTCCTTGACGGAAAGGCGGTGGGTTATGTGTCGTCCGGGGGTTGGGGGCCAGTGACGGGCCAGCATATCGCGCTTGGCTATGTCCGCCCCGATGCCTGGGTGGAGGACGGGGAATACACGGTCGAGGTATTTGGAAAGCAGGTGCCGGCCAGGTTGCAGGTAAGGCCGCTTTACGATCCGGACGGAGACAGGATGCGACAGTAATCCCATGGAGGAGGCAGACGGATGATCGTGACCGGAGGACATTCTTACCAAGGATATAGTGTCGGCATCCTGATGTTCGATAACAAGCGATTTCCCATGCCGCCGGGTGATGTCGGCAACGCTACGAGCTATCCGTTTCCGGTGTTGTTCCGACAGATCGACGGGCTGGAGGACAACCCCTATCCGCCACTCACCGGACCCGATGGGAAGTACACGCCGGAGGTTCAAAGCTGTATCGATGCCGCGGTCCAGCTGGAACGGGACGGGGTGCGGGCCATCGCCATGTGCTGTGGTTTCTTTTCGCTGATCCAGCCCGTTCTGGCGCGGCATGTGAATGTCCCGGTCATGACATCGCCTCTGATGATGTTGCCGACGATCCAGCAGATGATCCGCCCCGATCGGTCCGTTCTGGTGGTCACGGCGGCGGCGCGGTTCCTGGCCAACGATTTCTTCACGGCCGTGGGTGCAGACCTGCAAAACCGGATAACACTGGTGGGCCTGGACGATTCAGAGGTATTCAACGCGATGTGCATGGGCGGAACGGCGATCACCTGTGATCTTGACGTTTTGCGGGCCGACATTCTGGCGGCCGTGGCCGAAGGGCGCAGGCGCGATCCGGATGTCGGTGCGGTTCTGCTGGAATGTACCAGCCTGCCGCCCTTTGCCTGCGACGTGCGGCAGGCGACCGGGTTGCCGGTCTTCGACTTCATCGCCTGTGTCGAGTGGTTGCATCGCGCCGTCGTGCCGAAGCACTACACGGGCTACATCTGAGGAGCATGCCAGGATGACCAGGCGTGACGCGGTGATGAGAGAGGAAACCTGGGCCGGGGCGGAGGGGGCACGGCCCCCCCTTGACCAACCCCTACAGGAGAACCCCATGTCCCGCCGCCGCAGATCGACCCGTTCCCCCCGCGATGACCGCTTTGTCCAACGCCCTTTTGGCGAAACCCGCTCTCCGCTTGCGCCGGTGGACCTGATTTCCACCGACCAGGTCGAGACCATTCACGAGGCCAGCCTTAAGGTTCTGCGCGATATCGGGATCAAGGTCGACAGCGCGCTGGCGCGTGACCTGCTTGCCGGGATCGGCGCCGAGGTGGAGGCCGACACGTTCCGCGTGCGGTTCGATCCGGGGCTGGTCGAAGAGATGCTGGTCGGGCTTCCTTCGGAATTCACGATCCACGCGCGCGACCCGGCAAAGACCGTCACGGTCGGCGGAAATTCCCTGACCTTCGCGACGGTCTGCGGCCCCTCCTTCGTGTCGGATCTCGACCGGGGCCGTCGGGCCGGTACACTGGAGGACATGCGGAACTTCGTTAAGCTTTCCGCCTCGCTCAACATCTTCCACCACGAGGGCGGAGCGGGATGCGAACCGCTCGACCTGCCGCCCGAGACGCGGCATCTGGACATGATGCTGGCACAGACCACGCTCTGCGACAAGGGCTGGCAGCCTTGCTGGATGAACAGCGCCGAGCGCGCCCGCGACTGCATCGAGATGGCGCGGATCGCGCTTGGCACCGACGAGGCAGGTCTGCGGGCGCGCCCCGGCATCCTAGGCGGGGTCAACACTAATTCACCGCTTCTGTTCGACGACGGCCAGGCCGCGGCGGTGATCGAGTTCGCCCGCGCCGGTCAGCCGGTCCATATCACGCCTTTTACGCTTGCCGGCGCTATGGCGCCTGCCACGGTTGGCGGCGCGCTCGTACAGCAGAATGCCGAGGCGCTGGCGGGGATCGTGCTTGGTCAGGCAGCGGCGCGAGGCGCGCCGGTTTTCTACGGCCACTTCACCTCGAACGTCGATATGAGGACAGGCTCACCTGCCTTCGGAACGCCGGAATATGCGAAATCCGTGATCGTCTCGGGCCAGATGGCGAGGCGCTACGGCATCCCGATCCGGTCGTCGAACACGACCGCTTCGGTCTGCGTCGATCTTCAGGCGGCCTATGAAAGCAATATGTCGATAAGCGCCTGCATCCAGGGCCATATCAACGTGATGATGCATGCGGGCGGTTGGCTGGAGGGCGGGTTGACCTGTTCCTTCGAGAAGCTCGTCCTCGACGCTGAACTCCTGCAGATGCAGGCGGCGTTTCTCGAACCGCTCGACTTGTCCGACGATGCCATCGGGTTCGACGCGATCGCCGAGGTCGGCCCGGCGGGGCATTTCTTTGGCACCGCCCACACGCTCGCGCGGTACGAGACGGCCTTCTACTCCCCAATCCTGTCTGACTGGCGCAACTATGAGACCTGGCGAGAAGACGGGGCAAAAACGGCAACCGTGCGCGCCAACGCGATCTGGAAGAAGCTGCTGGCAGAGTACGAGAAACCCCCCATCGACCCGGCAGTCGAGGAAGAACTGGAAGCCTATGTCGCCCACCGCAAAGAGGAAATTGCCAGCACCGGAACATAGCCGGCAGGAACTGACTGGCGCCGCGCTGACGATCGTCTCGCTGTCACTCTTTCCGGCGGCTGACGCATTGGCCAAGTCGCTGGACGGGGCGTTGCCGGTTTTGGTGGTCGTGTGGGCGCGATTCTTCGGCTCGGCACTGCTGATCACGCCGGTCCTCTTGCTTTCCGGCAGACGCGTGCAACCGTCCCGCGTCGATCTCCTGATCGAGTTCGCGCGGGCTGTTCTGATCATCGTGGCCTTCGGCTGCTTCGTGCGATCCTTCCAGACGATCGGCTTCGCCGAGGCGATGACGTTCTATGCCATCGCGCCGATCGTCTGCGCTTCGCTCGCCGTGCTCTGCCTAGGGGAACGAATGACCCGCAGACGTTCGATCGCTGTCGGTCTCGGGCTTTGTGGGGTCGTCATCGCCCTCAGACCCGGGTTCAGCCCTGCGCCGGGAGCGTTCTTCGCTCTGGGCACGGGCTTTTTCTATGGTGCCTACCTGCTTCTCAACCGCGTGGTCGCGACGCGCGGCAGCCCGACACTTGCCCTTTTCCTGCAGTTCTGCATCGGCTCAGCGCTCTTGACGCCGCTGGTCTGGGGCGGCCTCGGACAGGGCGTCGCGGAAGCCTTGCCGACGCTTGCCGCGATGGCAGGCGTCTCGGTTCTCTGCAACATCCTTCTGATACAGGCCTTTTGCCGTGCCGAGGCGAGTTTCCTCGCTCCGTTCATGTATGTCGAAATTCCCTCGGCCCTGATAATGGCCGTTGTATTCTTCGAGGAACCCCTGGCGCCCAGAATTGTCATGGGTGCCGGGCTCATCCTCCTGGCGGGTCTGCTGGTGTTGCGCAGCAGACCCGCAGTGGACCGTCCCTGACCGTCACAGTACGGTCACTCCGCCGCCTCGACTGCCTTCTGTTCGGCGTCGATCAGCTTCTGCAGACGTCTGCGGAACAGAAGGGGCCCCGCGTCGATGGCAATGTCGATATTGCGGGTGGTCCGCTCCTCCATGCCCTTCTGCACTTCGATCAGCACGTCGCGGTCCTCGTTGAAGGCGAACTGGACCGAGTCGCTCATGTATTTCGACACCGCCTCGTCCCCCGGATACACGTTGCGGACCTGGAACCAGTAGTAACGCGTGGTCTTTTCATCGACCGGGGTCATGAAGTTGTAGCTGTCCATCTGGAAATATTTACCTTCGGGCAGGTTCGACGCATCGCCGCCGGTTCCCGCGGGCGTGAAGATCGCCTTAATATAGGCGAGCGAGGGATAGCGAACCTCATAATGCTGTTCGCGGTCGCAGTTGCCCTCGAACGGGACAAGCTTCTTGTAGAAGGGCGCTACCTCCACATTGTACATCCAGCGCGAGACGATGACGCCCGTCTCCGTCCCGGTGACGGTTAGCGGCTCCTCCTCGCAGGCGGCGTTTCCGAAAGAGCTTTGATGCACCCAGGCGACATGGCTGGGGTCCAGAAGGTTGTCCGTTATGTAAAGGTAGTTGCAGGGGAACGGCATCGCATCGCCACGGTTGATGCCCCATTCCGGGTCGTCGTAATGCTCGACAACGAAGATCTTGTCGGGATCGGCAAGCGCCGGATCGCCCATCCAGATCCAGACAAGGCCATAACGGCTTTCGACCGGATAGGAGTGGATGTTCGCGCTCGGTGGGATGCGGTCCTGTCCCGGCACGCGCACGCAGGTGCCATGGCAGTCGAAGGTCAGCCCGTGATAGCCGCATTCAATATGATCACCCTTGATGCGACCTTTCGAGAGCGGCAGCTTGCGATGCGGGCAGGCGTCGATCAGGGCTGCGGGGTCGCCCGCCTCGGTGCGAAACACGACGATCTTTTCCCCCAGCACCATGATCTGTTTCGGTTCGCGGGTAACCTCATGATCCCAAGCGGCGACATACCAAGTGTTGCGAAGATACATGTTCAGCCTCTTCTGTCAGGCGCGTCCGGGGCAACCGAGCGCGGGGTTAACGACGGGTCGACGGGGTCGTGGCGTAGTGCCAGCACCCGCAGGTGATCGGCAAAGGACTGGGCGCGTGACCTGTCGACAAGGATATTCACATCCCGTGTCGTGGGCCACCACAGCGCGATGTCATAGTGGTTCAGCCGGGTGCGGATTGCCCCAGTCCGACGGATTGAGGCGGCGTGCAGGTTGGCGCTGGTGTAGTACCCGAGGAAATGCAGCGCCTCCACGCCGCGCAGCCGAAACCGGGTCAGGCCATGGCCGATTTCCACCGCGATGAAGGGGCCATCCGCCACCGGGCCGGACGCAAGGGCGCGATCCGGCGCGAAGCGCAACAGCAGCATGCCATTCCTCTGCCGAACCGTTCCGAGGGGCAACAGTCGGTCAAGCGCGTCCGTCCGGC